>CANGTC010000007.1 GCA_947456505.1 Beijerinckiaceae bacterium | reverse complement strand
GATGTCGACGCGCGGGCCGGTGCGGGTGCCAAGGCGCTCGCCGATGAAGAGCATGGGCGCCTCGTCGCGCTCGCCCTCGCCGATGACCACGGTGCCGTCGATGGGCAGGCGGTTCAACTCCCGGCGCATGGCGTCCACGGCGGCCTGGTCGGCGGCTTTCTCGTCGCCCCGGCCACGCAGACGCGCGGAGGCCACGGCGGCGCGCTCGGTCACGCGGACGAGTTCGAGCGTCAGGATGCGCTCGATGATCTTTTCTTCCTGGATGACAAGATCGGGCATGATGGTCCTCTGGCCGGGGAAAGGGGGCGCGCTATTCGCGCTCGATTCGGATGACTTGCGGGCGTTCGGCGATATAGCCGTCCTTGACGACGGCTTCCAGAACTTCCCGAATTGTCGTTTCGGAGGTTGCGTAGGTCATCAGGATGACCGGCACAACCCCATTGGCGCTGACTTCGCCGGGTTTGGCGGGGCGGCTGCGCTGCACGATGCTCTCCAGCGAGATCTGGCGCTCGGCCATGCGGGTGGCGATAGCGGCGGCGGCGCCCGGCCGGTCATGGACCGACAGACGAATATAATAGCCGCCTTCGTGGCGCTGCATGGGCAGGCGCGTGGCGGACTCGAGATCGGCGACCGGCAGGCCGAAGGGAGCCGAGCGGATGCCCTTGGCGATGTCGGCGATGTCGGCCACCACGGCGGAAGCGGTGGCGTCGCCCCCTGCCCCAGGGCCAACCAGCGTCAATTCCTTCACCGCATCGGCGTCGATGGTGACGGCGTTGGTGACCCCCATGACCTGCGCCACGGACGAGGATTTGGGGATCATCGTGGGGTGGACGCGCTGCTCGATGCCACCCGCCGTGCGCTGGGCGACGCCCAGGAGCTTGATGCGATAGCCCAGCTCATCCGCGGCCTTGAGATCGGCCAGAGTGATCGACTGGATCCCCTCCACATGAATGGCGTCGAGGTCCACCGCAGTGCCGAAAGCAAGCGCCGTCAGGATCGCGAGCTTGTTGGCGGAATCGAAGCCGCCGATGTCGAAGGTCGGATCCGCCTCCGCATAGCCGAGCCTCTGGGCCTCCTTGAGGCAGGCCTCGAAGGACAGGCCCTCCAACTCCATGCGGGAGAGGATGTAATTGCAGGTGCCGTTCAGGATCCCATAGACGCGCACGATCTGGTTGCCCGCCAGACCCTCGCGCAGGGTCTTGACAATGGGGATGCCCCCAGCGACCGAGGCCTCGAAGGCCAGCGCCACATGCTTGTCTTCCGCCAGCTTGGCCAGAGCCATGCCGTGGGCGGCCAGCAGCGCCTTGTTGGCGGTGACGACGGACTTGCCTGCGGCGAGCGCCACTTCCACGGCCTCCCGGGCCGCCCCTTCAGCCCCGCCCATCAACTCGACAAAGAGGTCGATGTCCGGCGAACGGGCCAGCGCCACGGGATCGTCGAACCAGGTGAAGCCCGAGACATCAATGCCCCGCTCACGGTTACGCTCGCGGGCGCATACGGCCACGACCTTGATGGAGCGCCCCGTGCGGCTCGCAAGGGCGGCGGACTGGCGGTCAAGAAGACGGATGACGGAAGCGCCGACGTTGCCGAGACCGGCTATGCCAACGCGCAGGGACTGGGACATGGGGCCTCTGGACGAGGGTGACGCTGTCAGGGTTGTGCCTGATTTGGAGGCTGCGATCAAGGAAGCTCAGCCATCGGCCCTGCGCCCTCCCCAAGTTGCTTGCAAATCAGGGGTTTACAGAAGTCGAGGACAGATCTTCGGGGCGCACGATGATGGTCTTGACCCGCTTGGTGGTCAGGTCGTTGGGATTCTGGTCCATTTTGGGGGGCGCGGCTTCGGCCATGGGCGGAGGCGCCGGCGTGGGGACAGGGGGCTTCGTCTCCTCGTTGAGGAGCGCGACGAAAAAGCCGACGAGGAAAATCAGCAATACCCCGAGGGACAAGGCAAGAAATTTGATAATGCGGTCGATCAAGAGGGCCTCGTTGCGACTGCCGAGTCGATCAAACGCTAGTCCCTCCCGAGCCCGGGGGCAAGGATGGCCGCTGGCGGCAAGACCAACGGCCATCCCTGTTCACGTCATGCGAATGCGGACTTCGTCACACGGCCGGTGGCGTCCACATACCACTTCTCGCTGGTCATGGGCTTGCCTGCCAGACGCGCCGCCATCCAGTCCGCGACCACAATCGCA
This sequence comes from Beijerinckiaceae bacterium, assembly GCA_947456505.1. GTDB lineage: Bacteria > Pseudomonadota > Alphaproteobacteria > Rhizobiales > Beijerinckiaceae > Terripilifer. The sequence continues at coordinate 59,464 of CANGTC010000007.1, read as the reverse complement.
GGGTTGGGGCCCAGGATGGCCGAGGGCACACCGCCAACGGAATGACGGGAGTCCTGATACACCACCAACTGCTTGGGCGAAGTGAGCGTCTTGAACAAGGCGTCGGTGTAGCGCATGGGCGAAAGCTCATCCGCCTCACCGGCGATGCACAGATAGGGCACGCGGATCTTTTCCGCATGGCCTTCCCATGTGAGGGTCTTGCGAAATTCGTCGAAGGCCTTCTCCTCCATGATATTCGACATGAACATGAAACGCATCTTGAAGGTCGGCGAGGCCTCTTCGAAAATCGTGTGGCAACCGGGCTCCAGACAGGTTGCGGAGACGGAGACCGCCTTGATGCGCGGTTCGTTCGCCGCCGCAATGGTCGAGAAGAACGACCCGAAGCTGTTGCCGGTCATGCCGATCTTGTCGATATCGATTTCCGGGCGCGTGGCGAGATAATCGACACAGGCCTTGCCGGCGCGCATCCAGTTATCCATGGAGACATAGATGCCCAGCAAGGGGCTTTCATATTGGCCCGGTCCATCGATGGCGAGCACGGCGATGCCGCGGCTTAGCCAGCGGTCGCCATACAGCGCGACGCTGATCTCCTTCAGGCTGTCCATGCCGGGTACGGCGATCACGGCGGGAACCTTGCCGCCCGAATAACCATAGGGAAGATGCAGCCATGCGGGCAGTTTCTTCTCCCCGAAGGGCACCCAGACCTCCTCGACGCGGTGGTCGGCGATCTTGGCGTATTTGGCATAGCAATCGCGCTTGCTCTTGTTGTAGGCGAGGTTCTGCTCGTCCGCCTCGTCGATGGGCCATTGGGCGGCGCCCCACCAGACGGAGGCGATGAAATAATTGTCGCGCGCGGTGATCGTGTTGCCAGCCGCCTCGGCCTCTTTCGCCCGAGCCTCGCGACGGCGGGCCACGGCCTCGAAGGCGGGCGCGGCGTCGGCATATTTGCGGATGCGCGCGCGCACGCCCGCGATGTCGCCATTGGCCTCGGGACCACAAGGGGAGCTGAGATAGATCGAGCGCGGCTGGTCCCAATCCATGCCATTGGCCTGGATGATATTGTCGAGTTGCCAGCGCTGCTCGGTCCAACGCTTCGTCATCGGACCACCGTGGGATACGGCGGGCCTGGCGGCTGCGGAGGCTGCTGGCGCAGGCGCCTGTGCGAGCAGGATCTTATCTTCAGCCGCAAGGGCGACCCCTGCCCCTACTCCCGCACCTGCGGAGGCTGCGGCGACGAGCGAAGCGGATTGCAGAAAATTACGGCGGTCCATGACATTCTCCCTTCTGGTTTTTTCGCTGGACGCTGGCAATCCGTCATTGCGGCGGCTGCAGCGCCTTTTTCACCTTCCCGATGATATCGGGTGATGTTTCGTAAAAGCGCCGCACGAGGCGCTGGGTCTCAACCCCATCGACGGCGTCGATATCGAGACCCGCGCGCTGGGCCTCCGCCATGAATTGGGGATCGCGCATGGTCTCCATGAAAGCCTTGCGCAGGACGGCGACCCGGTCGGCGGGCGCCTCGCCCGCCACAAGATAGGGGCGACCGAAACTGGTGTGGCTGAAGAACAGCTCCATGATCTCGCGCTGCTCGGGCGTTCTGGCGAAATCACTGGCGCGCGGCACACCCTCCTTGTTGAGGCCGGGATAGCCCTTGGCATGGGTCTGGGCCAGAACACGCATCGGTCCACTCTCGCCGAACCATTCGGGATTGGTGACGGAGATGGAGGGCCAGGCGAAACCGCAGGCGCCCTGCACCTCGCCCTTCTCCATGGCGAGCATGATGGAGCGACTGCCGGTATAACCCAGAACCGTCCTGAACTTTGCGCCCAGAACATTGTTCAAGGTCATGGCGAAATCAGCGCTGGAGCTGGCCATGCTGGCGCCCATGATGAGAGGCTTTTCGAGCGCCTCGGCAAAGGTCTTGACGGGGGCGTCCTTGCGCGCGAGGCACACATAGACGTCGTCGTTGGCCGAGCCCAGCAACTGGAAACGATTGGGGTCGTGACGCACGGTGGTCGTGCCGATGAGCGGCTCCAGCAAGGCGCCCGCGAAGATGGCGCCTATGACTGTGCCATCCTTCGGCGCCGTGGCCGCCACATGGTAGGCGGCCAGATTGCTCCCGGCGCCGGGCATGTTGGAGACGATGACGCCAGGGTTACCGGGAATGTGATCGCCAAAATGGCGGGCTATGAAGCGGGCGTAGGCGTCATACCCGCCCCCGGCCGTAGTACCGACTACAATGGAGATCTGCTTGCCCCTGTAGAACTGCGCCACAGCATCCTGCGCGGGAGCTGGATCCGGCGCGCAGATCGCCAGCGCTGCGATGCAAAGACCGGCAATCCGCATCGATCCCTCCCGCTCAGTTCAGCTGAATGGCCTTCTTGATCTTTTCCGTGATCTCCCTTGGCGCAGCATAGATCTTCGCAATCAACGCCTGAACCTCGTCAGCCGAGACCGGATCGACCTCCAGATTGGCGCGCTTGGCGTCCGCCAGCAGTTCCGGATCCTTCAGCGTGTCCCAGAAGGCTTTGCGCAGAGCCTCCACGCGATCCTTCGGCACCTGGGGCGCAACCACATAGGGACGGCCGAAGACCTCCTGCGCGAAGAAGAGTTCCAGCATGGCGCGCTGCTCGTCCGTCTTCGCGAAGCTCATGGCGTTGGGCACGCCCATGGCGTTCAGCTCCGCATGGCCCTTGGGATGGGCCTGAAGCAGCACGCGCATCGTGCCCTTCTCGCCGAACCAGCCGGGATTGGTGACGGAAGCGGAGGGCCAGGCGAGCCCGCAGGCCGAAAGCACCTCGCCCTTGTCGATGGCGAGCCCGATTTCGCGACTGCCGGGGTAACCAAGCACAAGCTTGAATTTGGTGCCGATGACCGCATTTAGGATGGACGGGAAATCCGCCGTTGAGCTGGCGTTGCTGGCGCCGGCCAGCAGCTCCGTCTTGAACACATCCTCGATGGTCTGCTGGGGCGCGTCCTTGCGCGCTACGCAGATATAGACGTCATTGTTGGCGCTGCCGAGAAAGGGCGACTTCGAGGGATCATGCTGCACCGGCGTCGTGCCGATCAGGGGCTCCAGCGGCGAGCCGCCGTATAGCGCGCCGATCATCGTCCCGTCCTTGGCGGCGGCGTTGTAGATATAGTTCGCGGCCACATTGCTGCCCGCGCCCGGCATATTGGAAACGATCACTGCTGGATTGCCAGGCATATGCTTGGTCATGTGCCGGGCGATCAGGCGCGCATAGGTGTCATAGCCGCCACCAGCTGAGGAGCCGACCAGAATGGTGATGGTCTTACCTTTGTAGAAGGACGCCACAGCCGCATCGTCAGCGCGCGCGAAGCCAACCCCGCAAAGAACCACAGAGCCAGTGATCGCCCAAGCACCGAGGCGTCGAATCCAGGCAAATCCCATACCGTGCATTTCCAATCCCTTGTTTTGCCGAGGCGAATATGACGCCCGCGCGCGCATGAGACCAGAAGTCGCCCGTCACGTCCACTGGCCTATGAAATCAAAAAAGGCCAGCCTTTGGGGCTGGCCTTTCAGAAGAGCTTGCAGACCGATCAGGCCGGCCGCTTGATCGGCAAAACATTGTGCAGGATCTGGTCCGCCTGATCGAAAAACCGCCGCACGCCGCGCGCCGCCTGGCGGATGCGCTGTTCATTCTCGACGATGGCGAGGCGCACATAGTCGTCGCCGAATTCGCCAAAGCCGATGCCCGGCGCCACCGCCACATCCGCCTTCTCGATCATCAGCTTGGAGAATTCGAGGCTGCCGAGGTGGCGGAATTTCTCCGGCACCGGCACCCAGGCGAACATGGTCGCCTGCGGCGCGGGAATGTCCCAACCAGCGGCGGCGAAGCTCTCCACCAGCACATCACGGCGCTTCTTGTAGATGGAGCGCATCTCAACAATGCAATCCTCGGGGCCATTCAGGGCGGCGGCGGCCGCAACCTGGATAGGCGTATAGGCGCCATAGTCCAGATACGACTTCACACGCGCCAGAGCCGCGAGCAGGCGCTCGTTGCCAACGGCGAAGCCGATGCGCCAACCCGCCATGGAGAAGGTCTTGGACATGGAGGTGAACTCCACCGTCACATCGTTGGCGCCAGGGATCTGGAGCACGGACGGGGGTGGGTTGTCATCGAAATAGACCTCGGCATAGGCGAGGTCGGAAAGGATGAACAACTCATGCTTCTTCGCGAAGGCGACGAGGTCCTTATAGAAATCAAGGCCCGCCACGCAGGCCGTCGGATTGGACGGATAGCAGGTCACGATGGCGATGGGCTTGGGAATGGAGTGGATCACCGCCCGTTCTAGCTGATGGAAGAAATCCGGGGTCGGGTCAGCGTTGACCGAGCGGATCACGCCGCCCGCCATGAGGAAGCCGAAGGCGTGGATGGGATAGGAGGGGTTGGGCACCACCACCACATCGCCAGGCGCCGTAATGGCCTGAGCCATATTGGCGAATCCCTCCTTGGAGCCGAGGGTCGCGACCACCTGGGTGTCTGGATTGAGCTTCACGCCAAAGCGGCGCTCATAATAGGAGGCCTGAGCGCGGCGAAGGCCAGCGATGCCCTTGGAGGCGGAATAGCGGTCCGTGCGCGGCTTGCCAGCTGTCTCGACAAGTTTCTCGATTACATGGCGGGGCGCTGGCAAATCCGGATTGCCCATGCCCAGGTCGATGATGTCAGCCCCATTGGCCCGCGCCAAGGCCTTCAGGCGGTTCACCTGTTCGAACACATAGGGGGGCAGGCGTTTGACGCGATGGAAGTCGCTCATCGATTCATCCTCGAAAACTGTGCCGGTGTACCTGATCCTGACCGGGGCGCCAATCCTGCCAGGCAGACCTTAAGAAATCCGCATTCTGGGAGCGGTTGATCAACGGTTCTGGGGAATTGTCAATTTTACTTCAGCCGGGGGTTGCGGCGCCCTGACCGGCGCGACCGGGGATGGGGTGGGCGCCTGAAGAGGCTTGTAGACGACCTTGGCGGGAGGGCGACCGCCCAACTGGTCATGCGTGGCCTTCAAGGCGTCGAGTTCACGCTCCTTGGCCCGCAACTCGTCGGTCGTGTAGAGCCGATCCTGGGTGGTGGGCCGGGGACTGTGCACCGGAATAAAATTGCTTTCCGCAGGACGGGACTCCCGCACAAAGTCAGCTGGTGTGACCGCTTTGGACCGCAGGCCGATCAACTGGCCGAATGATTCAAGAGGCCCCTCCTGCTCGGCCTTCGCAGGGGCAGGATTCGAGCCTTGGGCGAAAGCCAAGGGGGAAACCAGCGTGACGAAGATCACAATCAACGACGCCGCCGAGCGGATGGTCATATGCGCGCTCATTTCTTCATACTCACATGCTGCATGCGCATTGCGCCCGCCATCCGGCCACCGTCAGCTGGACCGCCACCTTATCCGGCGCCACTGAGGCGATATCGTGTTTTTTCGCCCAGAGCCCTTTAGAAATCCTGAACATGATATGATTCACACTTGTCGAAAGCTACCGGAAAATCCCCGCCCTTGGCCGCCCTGACCGACGCTTTTCGACAGGCGGCGCCAAGATTTAAATAAATATCAAATAAAACAGGATGTTGCATAAAAAATTTCCGCTGGCCCCAGACTTGCTAGACCTTCAGCGCCTACCGTAGACCGAGGCCGTACAAACTGAGAGCATGAAGATGATTAGCGTTAAATCCATCCTCTTTGGCGCCGTCGAGAAAATCGTCATCCATTGCGAAGCCACCAGGGATGAAGAGCTCATCCGGGATCGCATCCGCCCGGACTTCAGCGACGCCGTACCGGTCTCCATCGAGCCCTCGATGCTGGGCATGGAATATGTTCAAGTGCATTACTCGGCTGGCCTGCTGCGCCCCGCCCATGCGGACGTCATGGTGATCAGCTGAACGAAAATCTGACCGGGCCATGCCGGGAGCGTTGCCAAACACCTTGAAAATCACTATTTTTACAAACTAGTACTCTTAAGCTTGTCATTAGTGCGTGAGTTGGCGTCGGCGTCATGGACGAAAACAGTTCACAGAAGCTTCCTGCATTGATCCCCGGCCCCGAGACCGGGATGCCCCCCGCTACCTGGACGGAGCCTACTGAGCAGGAGTTCGTCCAGGAACCACCCATCGAACTCGTCATCGATCCAAGGCAGATCAAGGATAGGATCATTGATTACCTTGGCGCGGTCCTGGCTCGCTGCTGGCTGGACAGGAGCCTGCTGGAACAAATCGAGGCTCATCCTCACCGGGCCCTGCGCAGCCTGGGAATCCTTCTCCCCGACGAGATCGACATCAAGGTGGAGCGCTTCAATCTGGAGCGGCCACGGCTGGTGATCTTTGAATACAATCAGGAACGCACCTTCCGCCGCCGCGTCTGCTATCTGCAGTTGATCATGATGGCGGGTCGGTAGAGCCGGACCTCCATATGGAGCCCGGCCCTTCTGGCGGCAATTCAACCCAGCGTCGCCACGTCGATCACGAAGCGATATTTGACGTCGCTGCGCTGCATGCGCCCATAGGCCTCGTTGATGGTGGCGATATCGATGACTTCCACATCAGCGACAACGTTGTGCCGCCCTGCGAAATCCAGCATCTCCTGGGTCTCCTTAAGACCGCCGATCAGGGAGCCCGCCACCGTGCGTCGGCCCATGATCAGGGGCGCCGTGTTCAGGTTCGCGGTCGGGCCTATGGCCCCCACGATGCACATGGTGCAGTCACGCTTCAGCAGCATCATGTAGGCGTTGAAGTCATGGGGCACGGGTATCGTGTTCAGCAGGAAATCGAACCTGCCCATGGAGGCGGCCATGGCCTGCGCATCGGATGACACGAGCACCTCATCGGCGCCCAGCCGCCTTGCGTCCTCGCCCTTATGCGCCGAGGTGGTGATCATGACCACCCGCGCGCCCATGGCGTGAGCGAACTTGACGCCCATGTGGCCCAGGCCCCCAAGCCCGATCACACCGACAGTCATGCCGGGCCCCACCTTCCAATGGACCAAGGGCGAATAGGTGGTGATGCCCGCGCAGAGCAACGGAGCTGCAGCGGCCGGATCAAGATTCTCAGGCACTTTAACCACATAATTGCGGTCAACCACGATCTGTTTGGAGTAGCCGCCGAAAGTCAGTCCACCGGGATCCCTGGTGGGACTGCTGTAGGTGAGCGTGAAACCCTTGGCGCAGTACTGCTCCAGATGGTCCTCGCAAGCCTCGCACTGACGGCAACTGTCGACGAGACACCCCACGCCGGTGCGCTGACCGGGGACGAGATCCGTCACCTCGGCGCCAGTGGTGACAACGCGCCCGATAATCTCGTGGCCGGGCACCATGGGGAAAGCCGACATGCCCCAGTCGTTATTGACCATGTGCAGGTCCGAGTGACAGACGCCGCAATAGTCGATGTCGATCAGAACATCGCGCGGCCCCACCGCGCGGCGCTCAATGGTGACGGGCGCGAGCCTCGCTCTGGCGGAGGAGGCGGCAAAAGCCGGAGTGGGTTTAACAAAGGGACTATTCATTTGGGCCTCCAGAAATGAGCAAGGATGAGGGCAGAACTAAGACGCTGAGCGATTAACAAAAATATTACAAAATTCAAACTCGCCCATCAATAGTCCCCCGCCCCTCCACCCATCCGGCCTCGATCAAATGCAGGCGCCCTCGCTGAAAGCGCCATGGCAAAATGCGGCGGGGCGTCCCTTTGGGCAAAAGATTGCCAGTGGAGTGGTCATACCATTCCCCGCCGAGTCCATAGGAGGCGATGAGATCGCGCGCATCGATCCGTCCGGCTAAGTGACGATGAGGCAACGCTAAGCTTGAATGACCGGACAGAAGATCATGGAACGAGGCCCAAGATCGTCCCTTGAGCTGCTCTTGCAGCCGCAGCATCTCCGCCTCAACCATGCGAGCGTCCGAGATCTGAATGCAACGCTGACCGGCCACATTGCAAAAGAGAATGGCTGCGCCAGGGTGGGCGGCGAGGATGTCGGCGAGGTTGGCGAAAAAATCCGCCTGCGTCCAAGACAGATCAGCCCCTGCGCCTCGCAAGGCGCCGCCATGGAGCAAGCGAAATAAAGTCTGGGCGGCGGGATCTATGTCAAAAGCATGCAGGCGCGCAAACCGCATCAAGAACGAGTCAGGCAGGCACCACCCGGCGCTCGGCCCAACAAGGATCAGGTCATCGCAAGGCGGCGTCCAACTGGCGAGCCAGTCTTCCACGCCAGCGCGAAAAGGCCTCCAGAGAGACCTGCGCGCAACGAGAGCGCGCATATGCCAGAACAGCCCGCCTGTGCGGTCCGCGCCTGTTTTCAATAGCACTCCGACCTGCCGCGCGCGCCATAGCTCGATGTTGTGCCAGGAGGACAGGCCGTGGGATAGGTTGCGCTTGGACCGGCATAAAAACCGGGGGGCGCTGGCTTGCAGATATTGCCGGCCGGATAGGAGCCAAGATCGCAATGCGGTATGGCGTTGCCCGTGAGGCTGGAAGGCGGCTTTGGCGGCGGCGCATTGGGATCATTCTTTTTCGGCGGCGCCGGGGCGTCATTCGCCAAAGCGCCACTGGAAAGAGCCAATGCCAACGCCAGCAGAGGACCAATCACGCGCATCATGAATCACTGCCCCTGATATTTCAGCGTTATGCTGATGCGTCTGTTGCGAGGATCCGACTTGTCATTCGGAACGAATGGCTCGATATCGGCGACCCCTTCGATAGCGGCGAACCGATCGCCAGCCACACCGCGTTTCTCAAGCATCTGGCGGGTCTGATCCGCACGATCTGCGGACAGCAACCAGTTGTTCTTCTGCTCTGGGTTGGAGAAGGGAACGCTATCGGTATGTCCGCGCACCTTGACCTTGTTGGGCATGGCGGCCACGGTTTTGGCGATCTCGTCAAGGAGTTGCTGGGCGCGCGGCGCCATCTTTGAAGTGCCAAGCGCGAACATGGAGAAGTCAGCCTTGTCGATGACCTCGATGCGCAATCCATCCTTGTCACGAATGAACTGCACCTGGCCCTGCAAGGCTGCGAGCGCCTTGTTGTCCTGAAGCTTCTGCCTCAGTTCCTGCTCGATGCTGTCAAAGTTCTTCTGATCCTGCTCTGCGGCCGCCTTGGCTTTGGCCGCCTCGGATTGATCGCCCGAGGAACTGCCCTTGCCGTTTTTGTCGTCCGCCTCGGCGCCTTTGCCCATGCCGGACTTGTCACCGGAGTCGTTGCTCTTGCCCTTACCCTGCTTGTCTTCGTTATCCGGGCCCTTGCCCTGCGCGTCCTGCCCCTCGGGCATCTTGGGCGGCTCGAGATCGAGAACAGAGGTCTGGGAGGCCGCTGTTGGCAAGCCTTCCGGATCGAGAATGGAACGACCGCCGAGGATGCCATTGGAGCCTGCGAGCTGACCCATCTGAACGAGGCTCTTGGGCGTAGGCTTGAAGTAGTCGGCCACGCTCTTGCGCTTGGATTCGGCCGTCGCGCCGAGCAGCCACATGAGAAGGAAGAAGGCCATCATGGCGGTCATCATGTCCGCCAGCGCAATCTTCCAGGCGCCGCCATGGCCACCGCCCTCTTCGGGCTGGACCTTCTTGATGATAATCGGAGCGGGGAGAGGCGGGGTTTCCGACTTCTTCCCCTTCTTGGCTTCCGCCATGGCTATTTCCCTCGCAGACCGTCAAAGACTTCAGCGAAACTCGGCTGATTGTGCGAGCTGATGGTGACGCGCGCCGCCTCGATGACGAGAGGCTGGGGATGACCATGAAGGCTGGCGACGATAATCTGCTTGACCACATGCATGATCTGCATCTCTTCCTTGCAGACCACAGCCAGGCGGCCCGCCATCGGCTCCACAATGCCGTAAGCGAGGAACACGCCGATGAAGGTGCCGACCAGAGCCGAACCGATGAGCGCGCCCAGAACGGTTGGAGGCTGGTCGATCGCGCCCATGGTTTTCACCACGCCGAGCACGCAGGCCACGATGCCCAGAGCCGGCAACGCGCCCGCCATCGACGCGAGGGCATGGGCAGGATGCTGCGCATGATGCGAATGTTCCTTGATCGATGCGTCCATCACCTCCTCAACCGCATAGGCGTTGAGGTTGCCAGATGAAATAACCATGAGGCGGATGTTGTCGGTGATGAGATGAAGGAGATGATGATCCTTCATGATCTTGGGATATTCGGCGAAGATTGCGCTCGAATCCGGACTCTCGACATGGGCTTCAAGGGCGACCGGCCCGTCGACGCGCAAGATTTTCATCAAACGTGAAACCAGGAAAATGACGTCCAGGAAATCCTGCTTTTTCCACTTGGAACCGCCGAAAATCTTGCCGAAGCCACCGGCGACGCCCTTGATGGTGTCAAGATCATTGCCGATCAACATGGCGGCGATGGCTGCGCCGCCGATGGTTGCAAGCTCAGATGGCGCTGCGTGAATGATGGGCGCAAGATCGCCGCCGTGGGCGACGAACACACCGAACACGCAACCAAACAGCAGCACGAGGCCTATGATGCCGAACACGAGCGACTCCCTGAATTGCGCCGCCTGGGCGCTGCGCCGCCGACAGCGGCGGATAGGACCAAACGATTACGCACCACGCGTAACCGCAGCTTAAAACAACTGAGACCCGAAACTAGATCTTGTCGACGATACGCGAGACCAAATCCACAGACGTCTGCATCATTCGCGCATTTCCATTATAGATCTGCTGAGCCTTGAGCATTTGCGTCAACTCTTCGGTCATATCGACATTGGACTCCTCCAGCATCCCGGAGCGGATGTCGCCCGCCGCAGGAGCGCCCCCCTGACCCATGACCGGAGCGCCACTGTCTACGGTTGGCACGAAATTGGTGTCGCCCACTGGCCTGAGCCCAGGCTCAAACGGAAAGTTCGCGATCGCCAAGGCGCCAATGGCGGAATTCGTCCCATCGCTATAATTGACGTTGATGAGACCCTTGGTGTCTATCGAGATGCCCTGGGTGAAGATGTTCTGATATTCGACGCCAAGCGTGACGCCGCCATTTGCTGACGACGACGCTGACAGAGTTGACGCGTCTTGAAAGTTTAGGTCCGGAGACTCAAAAGTCATAACACCTGCAAGATGCTCCGCTGCTGTGACTTGCCGCGGCGGAATGGAACCACCGCTGAAGGACACGGTAACCTCTGCGCCCACCGGCACAGTATCATTAAGCGTGACCACGGACTTGCCTGGACCCTTTTCGGTCGGAATAACGATGTCTGTCGTCGGGCTGCTAATCAAGGGCTTGCCAGAAGCCAGATTGGTCGTGGGGTCGACTGTTTGATCCAGCTGAAAGGCCTGCAACCGGTTACCTTGGGAGTCGACGATAATCCCGGCTGTATTCACCGAGAAGTTACCGGCGCGCGTATAGATCAGTTGGTCCGCCCCAACGACAGCGCTACCGGAATCCCGCGCCAGCGTGAAAAACCCCCGCCCTGTGATCGCCAGATCTGTGACATTACCAGTGGTTTTGAGCGGGCCCTGGGCGGTGCTGCGGGAAATGTCCGCCAAGGTCGTCCCTCCGCCAATCTCCGTGGACGGGTTCGCCGAAGGATCTGACGAATAGACATCCATGAAGGAGGCGTCGGACCGTTTAAAACCAGTGGTGCCCGCATTGGCGAGATTATTGGCGGTAACAGAAAGATCTTTTTGCGCGGCGTTCAAGCCGGACATGACAATCGATAGCATTCGTTTCTCCGCCACCCATTACGGATCTAGCTGCAACAAACAGCTTCCGGACGGTGACTAGCAATCCTTGTGCCAGCCCAACGAGATCCCAAACCAAGGCGGCTCTAAATTTTGGCGACCACGCGCCGTTCATAGATGCAGTAAAGGAGTACCGCCGCCCATGATTAACCACCACGCGATCAAGGCATATCAGACCGTCGAGCAGGACCTCCTCGTCGAGGGGGCCGATCCCCATAGCCTTGTTCAGATTCTCTTTACTGAATTTTTAGTAAGCCTTGAACTCACGATCGCGGCACTTGAGCGTTCTGATCTGGCGGCGAAGTCGGCGCATATCACCAAGGCCATGATGGCCTGTCACCTCCTTGCGACCAGTCTGGATTTCGAGAACGGCGGCCAGGTGGCCGCGTCACTGGCCGAGATCTACGAATGGTGCAGGCTCAAAATGCTCGAGGGCAGCGTTAAAAACAACATCCCCGCGCTCCAGGAAGTGCACAAGACGATTGCCGACATCTCCAGCGCCTGGAGCCAGATCAGCGCCAAAGCCGCGTGATCAGGCGTCTTCCCGGTCAATCGCGTATTTTCGCATCTTTTCGATAAGGGTGGTGCGCTGCAGTCCAAGCACCCGCGCCGCCCCACTTACCGATCCATTCATTTCAACCAGCGCGCCTTTGATAAAGGCCACCTCAATCCGCATGATATGATCGCGGAAATTGAAATCCGGGGTCGCGCGCAAGAAGCCCTGAACATCAGCGGGACAGGAGAGCAGATCCGGCGCCATCGGAGGCGCCAGCTCCATCGTTCGCTCCGGCTCATCCCCGGGCTCCTCCTCCGGCTCAGACGCAGCCGCTGGCTCCTGGGTCACGGGAGCTCCAAAGCCCAAACCCTGCACGGAAGAGAATAAAGCCATTGTCTCCTCCACCCGATCAATCACCTTGCGCGGGGCTGCAATCCGCTCGATCTCCGCAGCGCCGATGGACTGGCCTGGATAGAGCACACAGCAACGCTCAAGCACGTTCCTGAGCTGGCGAACATTGCCGGGCCATGAGGCAGCTTGCAAAGCAGTGATGGCGGAGGGCTGGAATTTCGGCGCTTCTCCGACCCCCTGCCCTCTGAAACGCTTTAGAATGAGTTCGACCAGTCGGGGGATATCCTCTCGGCGGTCCTCAAGTCCCTTCATGGCGATCGGAAACACATTAATACGATAAAAAAGGTCTTCCCGAAAAAGCCCCTCCTCCACCATTTTCATGAGATCGCGATGGGTGGCGCATACCAGCCTGACATCGGCTTTGATTTCCTGCGACCCGCCGACCCTTGTAAAGCGCCGATCTTCTAGAACGCGGAGCAGCTTCACCTGCATGTCGAGCGGCATATCGCCCAATTCATCGAGAAAAAGCGTGCCACCGGCCGCTGTCTCCAGCAATCCAGACCGGGTTCGCACAGAGCCTGTATAGGCGCCCTTCTCGCTCCCGAAAAGTTCGCTTTCCAGAAGTTCCTTGGGAATGGCGCCGCAATTTACAGCGACGAACGGCGCTGCGCTTCGTGTGGAAAAGGCATGGACAGCGCGCGCAGCGAACTCCTTGCCGCTGCCCGAGGGGCCACTGATAAAGACAGTCGTAGATAGCGGCGCCACACGGGAGATCAGATCAAGCGCTTCGCGCATGGCGCGGCTCGGAAGATCCAGGTAGCGGAACAATTCGTCCTTGGTCATGAAGCAGTCGCGGCCAGAGAAAGTCGGATGTCGAATCTCAGACGGTTTGTTTTGCGCCTGTCGGGTTTTTGACTTGGAACTGTCGGACAATCAAGAACGCCGAGCCACAAACACAACGCAATTCGGTGTCTGGCATACAAAAACACAGACAAGGCCACATGAATTCACCAAAAGCACCAAAATGGGTTTTTAAAAAAATCATTGCAAATCAGTTACATGGTCAATTCGAGAAACTTTACGCAAGGTAAGTAACTTAAGCGGAAACAGCTCTGGCTCGACCGTTGCACTTCCCATCCCGAGGACGAATATACGAAGGGAAATGCTGTGAGCGCAGTACTCTGTGTCACCGACAGTCTTGCCGATTCAGAAGCCTGGATCACTCACCTGCATAATCGCGGGTACGAGACGCATACGGCGACAGTCGCCAAACTCCATACTGTCGAGCCTACTTGGCAACAATGCGGCCTGCTCATGTCCTACGCAGTAGCGAAGAAACTGGCCTCAGACTCGACCGGCTTCGTGAAATGGTGTCGGCAACTCAAGGCCGAGCGGATCGTCGTGCTTGGCGAGGCCGGCAAAGGCTTCTCGTTAAAATGCGAATTCAACGGAACCACGTTGCATGTGCGCCCCGCCGATAACAACTGGCGATTCACGGCCGAAGTGGTAGCACGCTTCATTGATGAAGACCAGAGCGCTGCGGCTGGCGACGCCTCAACCTTCAACCTGCTCCGTCTTGCCAGGCGCGTGGCCGCCAGCGATGTCACGGTTATGTTGGTGGGTCCAACAGGCACCGGCAAGGAAGTCTTGTCGCGCTTCCTGCACAAGGCCTCTCCCCGCAACCGCAATCCCTTCATCGCGGTCAATTGTGCGGCTGTTCCCGACACCATGCTCGAAGCTCTCTTGTTCGGCTACGAGCGCGGCGCATTCACCGGCGCCCATCATCCCAACAAGGGCATCTTCCGGGCGGCCGATGGCGGCACGCTCCTGCTGGACGAGATTTCGGAGATGGCCTTGTCGCTGCAAGCCAAGCTTCTGCGCGTCTTGCAGGAGAAGGAGGTAACGCCCTTGGGCGCCGCAAAACCAGTGCCGGTGGACGTGCGAGTGATCGCCACCTCCAACCGTTACATGCTGAATGAAGTAAAGGCGGGCCGCTTCCGCGAAGATCTTTACTATCGTCTGAACGTGTTCCCCCTCGTGACCAAAGCGCTCGAGGAACGCTCCGGCGATATCTTGCCAATCGCGGTGAGCTTGCTGGCGAAGCATGCTGGCGGGTTCGCCAAGATGCCCGAGCTGACCGAAGACGCAATCGAGAAGCTCGAAGCTCATGCCTGGCCCGGCAATGTCCGAGAACTCGAGAATGTATTGCAACGCGCCCTTGTGCTGTCGGGAGGCGAAGCAATCCGTGGTGAGCATCTCATGCTGGAAATCCAGGAAATGTTCAACGTCATCGAGCTGGCTCCCCGCCGCCTCGCAGCTACCGTTTAAGGAGTCGATAAAATGGCAAACGTGATCGGTTTCACTCGGGAAATCCAAAACAACCTTCAGCAGAAGCTGCAAACCGGAACAACGCCAAGCGGTGATTTCTGGCAGCACTTCAATAATGCTCTGGCGCAGGTCGCGCAGGCCCAGGTCGAAGCGGGGAACGCCGCGCAGGCCTTCGAGAGCGGCAAGGAAGTGGATGTTGCCAAGGTGATGCTTGCGCGTGAAAAGGCCTCTCTAGCTTTTGAGGCCACCATGCAGATCCGCAACAAGCTGCTCAGCGCCTACAAAGACATCATGTCCATGCCCGTTTAATCGGGAATGACGAATTAGCCATCCTCCTGGAGACGACGTCCCGTGTCAGACATCAATCCCGTCGCTATTCCATCGCCGGCCGGCTTGGGTCCATTTGGGCCGCAGCTAATGCGAGGACTCGCCAGCGTCCAGGAATTCATGAGGCAGCCAGCGATTGTTCGCTCTATGCCCATCGTCCTCGTCGGCCTCGTGATCATGGTGGGCCTCGCAGCGATTTTTACGATGCGCGAACCAGCGATGACACAGCTCTTTCCTCGCCTTGGCGAGGAGGACAAGGGCCTGGTCATGCAAAACCTTGAGGCGCAGGGCATCAAAGCCAAGCTGGACCCGTCAACAGGCCAATTGCTCGTGCCAAGGAACGACTACTACCGAGCAAAAATGCAGCTCGCTGCAGCCGGTCTGCCAAAAGCATCGGTGACAGGATATGATCTTTTGACTTCGTTGCCGCTCGGCGCCAGCCGCGCGGTCGAGCAGGTAAAATTAAAGCAGGCGCAAGAGAGCGAACTCGCCCGCAGCATCATGGAAATCCGTGATATCGAAGGCGCGCGCGTTCATCTCGCCCTGCCCGAGCGCTCCGCATTCGTTCGTGATCAGACGCCCCCTTCGGCTTCAGTGTTTCTCCGGCTCGCGCCCGGGCGCAGCCTTTCAGTTGGGCAGGTTCAGTCCATTACTCATCTTGTGAGCTCAAGCGTCCCCTACATGCCGGTTGCGAGCGTGACCGTCGTCGATCAGTCCGGAGGCCTCCTGACGAACCCGAGCCGGGATACGGACCTTGGTCTGTCATCTCAGCAGCTCGACTATAAAACGCAGGTGGAAAAGCTTCTGCGTGAGCGCGTCGCAAACCTCCTGACACCCATTGTCGGCACAGGCAACTTCAATTCGGAAGTGAACGCGGACATTGACTTCACTCGCACTGAACAGACGAACGAGACTTTTGACCCGACGACGCAGATCATGCGCAGTCAGCAGGAGACGATTCAGGAATCTTCTGATGGCCGCAGCCGTGGCATACCCGGCGCGACGTCCAACCAGGCGCCAAACACGCCGACACTGACCCCCACGCCGCCTGCAAACGGCAGCAATGCGAACGCAACGGAAAGCACTCGCAACAAGTCAAGCACCACCGTCCGCAACTACGAAGTCAGCAAGGAAATCCGCTCAACAAGGCGTGCGACCGGAGACATCAAGCGGCTGACGCTCGCAGTCGTGGTGCGCTCTGGCACCTCCGTGGACGAGAATGGCAAGACCATCGAAAAACCCCTCAGCGATGAGGAAAAGACCCGCCTCACTCAACTCCTGCAGGAAGCCGTTGGCTACAATGCGGAACGCGGCGACAAGCTGACCATCATCTCCAGCAGCTTCGCGGAAGAAAAGAAGTACGAAACCCGCTCCTGGTTTGACGCCCCCTGGCTCGAGGACGCGATAAAGCAGCTCGCCGTCGTTCTCATCCTTGGCGTGGTCGTACTCGGAGCTCTGAAGCCCTTCCTGGAACGCCTCCTCGACCGCTCGCTGACCTCCTCCATGCGTGCTGACGAACCGGCTGTTGCGGAAGATGGCGCGACGATCGAAGTGCGCGAAGGCGAGAGCCTTGAACAGATCAAGGCAAGGCTCAAGCCGAAGAAGTCAACCATCTCGCCTGAGATGCTCGACACGGCGAATACGTATGATGATAAAGTTACCTTGATCCGGATGTTGGTGGGCGACGACGCGACACGCGTGACAGCGGTTCTCAAGTCCCTCATCCAACGCGATCTCAACTAAAACAAGTGAACGGTATCGATCATGGCTGATGCAGTGGCGACATCCCCGGAACCAGACGACGACGCCATCCGGCTCTTATCGGGAACGCAAAAATGCGCCATCCTGATGCTGCTCCTGGGCGAGGACGAGGCTTCCGAAATAATGAAGAACCTCAGCCCTCGTGAGGTTCAACAGCTCGGTAGCGCAATGTATTCCGTGACCGAGGTGGATCAACGCACCGTAAATGTCGTTCTCGATGAATTCCTGGCGATCATCAAGGCGCAGACAAGCGTCGGCCTTGGAGCCGACGCCTATATCCGCCGCATGCTGGTCAAGGCCTTGGGAGAGGACAAAGCGGGCAGCGTTCTGACCCGCATCACCCCTTCCAGCAGCGCCAAAGGAATCGAAATTCTGCAATGGATGGACGCCCGCTCCATTGCGGAGATGATCGAAGGCGAACATCCCCAGATCATAGGTCTTATCGTAGCGCATCTCGACTATGCGGTAGCGGCGGACGTGCTGATCTTGTTGCCCGAGAACATACAGCATGAGGTGCTTCACCGCATTGCGACCCTGGATTCAGTTCAACCGGAAGCCATCGAGCAGCTTGAGCGAGTGATGCAACTCCAGTTCCAAGCCAATACATCATTGCGCGCTTCAAAGATCGGCGGCGTCAAGGCCGCAGCAAAGATCATGAACTTCACTCAGGCCGCGCAGGAAACGCGGATCATGAAGGACCTGTTGAAGCTGGACAAGGATCTCATGGTCGCGATCCAGGAAAACATGTTCGTCTTCGACAATCTCCTTGCTGTCGACGACAAGAACCTTGGCGTGCTCATGCGCAATGTCGAGCCGACGGATCTATCCATCGCGCTCAAGGGCGCCGACGAGCGGCTTAGAGACAAGATATTGGGTTGTATGTCGTCCCGTGCGGCGGCAGCCATCGTCGATGAAATGGAAGCGAAGGGCCCCATGCGCGTCACCGAAGTCCAGGAAGCGCAGAAGCGCATAGTAGCCGTCGCACGCAAGCTATCCGACGCTGGCACAATGGTCCTGGCTGGACGTGGCGAAGACTATGTCTGAGCAAGCGCAACGCTCCGTACAACTATCCGAGATCGCAACGCTTCTGCAGCGTGGCGGGGATTTTCAGGTCGAAAGCCGCTACGGGAGAGCCCCCGACGCAAGCTTTGTACCTTGGGGCAGAAACAGCTTCAAACCTGCGCCAATCCCAAAGCCTCCCGAGCCCCGTCGTCCAATTGAACCCGAGGCGACGACGGAAAAACAGCAGACTGCTGAAGAGCCACCGAAAGAGGCGTCGGCTACCAGCGCGGAAGCAAAATCAAGCACTGACGCGCAGGCGGCGCCTCATCAGCAGACCCCGGCTCCTCCTCCACCCCCTGCCGCCTCAATCGAGGCGGGCCCATCGCCCGAAGAGATCATAGCGGCGATCGAAAGGGCGAAAGAGGATGGGCGGGCGCTGGGCTATCAGCAGGGCGTCGACGCGACACGTAAAGAAATTGGAGCCTCACTTTCCACCCTGCGGAAGCTTGAAGCGCAGTTGACGACGCTGACCCAGGACGCCGTGCAGCGCAACGCCGACATCATGGCCCATCATGTGAGGCGAATTGCGCAGGAGCTCTTTGGGGCAGTCTTCGCTGAAATGCCGACCGTCTTTGTAGAACGCATTAAATCTGCTGCGGAGATGTTTACAAAGGCCGGCGGTGAATTCACCCTCGCGATGAACCCTCACGACCTCCTGGCGCTCTCCAACTTGATTAGTGAGAATGAGATATTCGAGAAGATACGAATCATTGAAGATGCCCAACTTCAATCCGGCGCCTTCCATCTCTTCTCACGTGATCTCGACTACGAAGATGCGCCTCAGCTTTCAGATCAGCGGAGCGAATAACGATGCATGATCTGGCGACAGTCCTTGATCGCCGCTTGCAAAGCATCAAGGGAACGCGTTTGACCAACGCTGCTGGCAGGGTCAGGCGCTATGACGGACAGATTGTTCACGCCACCTCCTTTCCGGCGTCAGTGGGCACGGAATGTCGAGTGGCGTGCGAAAATGGCGAATGGGCAGAGGCCGAAGTCATCGGCTTTCTCGACAATTACACAGTCATGGTTTTGACAGGCGGCTCGGCGCCCCTGCTCGCAGGAGCACGGGTGGAAACGACGCATCGCGCGGACGTTGTGGCGGCGGGCGATGGACTGCTTGGCCGCGTGTTCGACGGCGCAGGCAATGAATTGGATGGCCTCGGCGCCGCCTATCTTCCCCATCACGCGCCTTTGCGTGGCGAGCGCGTAAATCCATTGCGCCGCCGCCCGGTTCGCGAGGCGCTTGATGTTGGCGTGCGGGCGCTCAATGGCTTGTTGACCGTTGGACGCGGTCAAAAGATCGGTATTATCGCTGGCAGCGGCGTAGGCAAATCATCTTTGCTGTCCTGCATCGCGCGTTTCACCGAAGCGGACGTCGTCATCATCGGCCTGATTGGAGAGCGCGGACGAGAGGTCGCGGGCTTCGTCGAGGAGCTATCAACCTCGCCATCATTCGCCCATACCACCGTGGTGGCCGTTCCAGCAGATCAATCTCCGGTCTTGCGCCTTCGGGGCCTGCATCGAGCGACCGCTTACGCGGAATATTTCCGCTCGCAGGGCAAGAACGTGCTTTTGATGATAGACTCTCTAACCCGGGTCGCCCATGCGCAGCGAGAGCTTGGCCTCGCTCTCGGCGAGCATCCGACCACCAAGGGCTATCCGCCATCCGTGATCTCTCTCATCGGTTCAGTGATTGAACGCGCCGGAATAGATTCACAAACAGGGGGCAGCATCACCGGTGTTTACACCATTCTGGCCGACGGTGACGACATCACCAACGATCCCATCGTCGACACCGCACGCGCCATCCTCGATGGACACGTTGTGCTTTCCCGCAAACAAGCCGAACAGGGCATCTTCCCCGCTATCGACGTCAACGCATCCATCAGCCGCACAATGATTGATTGCGTATCGCCAAGCCATATCGCGCGCGCTCGCAAATTCAGGCGTTACCTGAGCCTTTGGGAGGAAAATCGCGATCTGATGCTGCTCGGCGGTTACCAGGCCGGGCAGGATCCCGAACTTGATGTCGCGTTTCAGCTGCATTCTTCCATGGTCGGATACATCGCCCAAGGGATGCAAGAACGATCAACCTTCGTAGAAAGTGAAGCCAGGCTCCAGGCCCTGTTACCATAGGAAAATTCATGAGCCGGGCGCGCAAATTCGAGTTGATCGCGCTAAAGCATACGATCACCCTGCAGGCCTATCGCCGCGAAGCCACGCGCCTCTATGAAGAGATAGCGCGTCTGGACGCGCGTATCGCGCAAATCACGGAACTTGATCAGGGCTATCGGGAACAATTGAAGGAACCCAGCCTGCATATCATGGAATATCGGGACGTCTTGCAAATCATCGGCCGATTAAACGAGCGCAAGGGAATCGACGTTGCGCGCAACGAAATCCTGAGCGCAGAGCGCAAAAGGCTCACAGAGATCCTGGCCCAAAAAAAGCAGCAGATTGAAAAACTGGAAGAGTCCGCAAATATCATTCGAAAAGAAGAACGCATCGAGCGCGAAAGACGCGCGGAAGCCTTGGTTCCGGCGCGCCGAGATTAGTGGCATAAAAATTGCTGTTACAGGGTAAGGTGACGAAAAATCGACACTTTCCATGATCCAGAGGCGCCAGCACTTGCAGCCGCTCGCACTACAACAGCTCTTAACCCCGATTGATGCTGGTGACGCCAGCAACAATGGCGCGTCAAATTCCGGCTCGAACAGCAGCGTCGCTTTTAACGACCTGATGTCTCAGGCTGATGCGGCTGCGGACCAGCGGCTCGCCAG
Organism: Beijerinckiaceae bacterium; assembly: GCA_947456505.1. Lineage (GTDB taxonomy): Bacteria > Pseudomonadota > Alphaproteobacteria > Rhizobiales > Beijerinckiaceae > Terripilifer. Next base: position 38,668 of record CANGTC010000007.1, on the reverse strand, counting down.
AGAGAAGGAACAGGCGGCAAGGCGCACTGCGGAACAAAATAAATCGGGGTCTGAATCAGAAACCAAAGATAGCGAAAACACGGTCGCGGCCCTCAAAGCGGCTGCCGAATTTGCAGCGCGTAATATGAAGATAAAACAGCGTGCGGCCGCCGAAGAGCAAAGCCGCGCTGAGAAAGCAAGTCGTTCCGCTGCGGAAAAGGCAAGGGCGAAAGCCGCGAGTAAAGATTCCTCAGACGCAACGAATGTGCCCGAAAACGCAAAATCCGTAGATAAGGCCGCTGATCTATCGCGCCTGACGGACGGGGCCGCTTCGGAGTCCAGCACCAAAGAGCCGCCCCACGAAGGGAAAGCCGCCGAACCCGCCTCCTCGGATGTCGACATTTCGACGGGTGATGAGACACAGGCCGCCAAAACGCCGACGATCGACCAACAGGCTGCGATTTCGCATACAGAAAAGTTGGCCGATCAACGCGCTCCCGTGAGCATCCAACAGCTAACGCAAGACGCGGTTGACCCGGCAGTTAAAAATGCTCAAATTGCACAGGCTAAGTCTGCGTCGAATGACGCATCGGCCCTCGCCAATCAATCGAATGCAGATGCGGCGCTCTCTGACCCAAATGGGACAAAAAACGCAAGCGCCCCCGCTATTGCGAACTCCCTTAAAGCGTCAACAAACCCATCTCAAAATCCTGATCAAGACGCCACTTCTGATCAATCAGACACCGGCTCTAAAACTGCACAGGCAGAGGATCTAGATACAAGCGACGGAAAGACTAAAGATGGTCAAAACGACGCGGCGACAGCGGCTGCGGCAACACAACAACCAAATTCCAATGTACAGAACGATGCTTCGATGGCGAGCCTTCAGGTTCCGATCACGCTCGCCCCGCAAAATTCACAATTGATTGAACCGGACCAGGTCCTGACGGGTCGCCGCACTCAAAATACAGAGCAGTTCGCAAACCTGAACAACCAATCATCTACTCCCCAATCAGCCGGCCAGACGGCCCCTGTGAACAGCCCCGAGCTTCCAACTCCTGCAGCAGAGCTCCCTATCAAACCGACTTGGATCAACCCCTCCGAAAACGCAGAGGGCCGCAATGTACTAAAATTGCAAGAAACGTCGTCGGCGCCAGCGGCGCAAGGCGACCTTCAAATGGCGACGGATTCTGAGCAAACGGATACGACAAAGACGGACAGCGGCGAACTTCAACCAAAATTCACTGATCCCAAGCTAACTATCAATATGCAATCAAAAGCCAACGCCGACCAATTTCAGCAATCCAATCCCGGAGCGACGAATGTTGGCGTCAGCCTCCAGGAACTTGCCAAATTAGGTGCGAAGGAAATTACCTACCACATCGAGCCCAAAGCGCTGCCGGCAGAATTGCCGCAGGACCAAACGCCAACACTTTCACCTCCCACAACGACCACCACTCCAACACAGGCGCAAACCAGCGCCGCCACAACGGCGAATCCCGAAGCCAATAGCGAACGTCGATCCATCGCAGCCGATATTCGATTGCGGGCGATGGAACGTATGGTGGTCGCAGCAGCCAGGGCAGGCACGGAGACTCTTACACTGCAACTCTATCCGCCGGGACTGGGACAGGTAATGATCCGCCTCGTGATGGATGGACAACGGCTTAGAATTGTAACGCGCGCGGCCAATGCAGAAGCTGTAAGCACCTTGAAGGAAATGGAAGGCGATCTCCGCCACGCGCTTTCCGGCAATGGTCTCGACCTCGCGGAATTCGACGTAAACGACGATCAATACGATGAAGAGCAAGCCCGGCGCCAAACGCCATCCGAGCCGACAAACTCGACAAGCCGTGGTGGGAAGAGCGACTCTTTCACCATCGACATGAACGCCTGAACAAACGGGAGCCACACCCATGGCAGCGGAAGCTGAAGAACAAGAACCAAAGAAGAAATTGCCGATCGTCAAAATCCTCTTCATGACCGTTGGGGCGATTGCGATGGTTGGTGCAGGCGCAGGCGGTGCAATCCTGTTTCAAAAATTAACCAAGCCTGCCGACGAAAATCCACTCGCGATTGTGATCGAGCGGAAGGCTGACGCGGAACCAGCGAAGGATGAGCATGGAGCCGCACCTGCAGCGGATAGCCACGGCGCGCCTGCTGCGGACAGTCACGGCGCGCCCGCCGGAGGCGGTCACGGCGCGGTTGCGCCCGCAGGCCCCACAGGCAAGCCTGTGCCGTCGAAAGAGACATACGTCACCAGCTACTTTGAGTTTCCAGGCAACTTCACCACGAACCTGCGCGGTTCAAGGCGTTTCGCACAGATGTCGGTGGCGCTCGCCACGCAATACGACAAGAAGGTCATCGAGAACGTCCAAAAACACGAAGTTGCGGTTCGTGCGGAAGTGCTTGCTTTGCTTGCAGAGCAGTCAGAAGCGGACGTGATCGGCGTTGAGAACCGTAAAAAATTACAAGTGCTGATCAAGGACGCTATCAACAAACTCCTGACCGAACGCACCAGCTTTGGCGGCGTCGAGGATGTCTACATTACCGCACTCGTCTTGCAGTGAAAAGCAATGGCATCTCCTCCTAAACTCAGCAACGAAGAAGTATCCGCCCTGATCGAGGGGCTGAATACTGGAGAAATCGGCGCCGGTGCGGGAAGCGCGCCTGAAGTCGACTTCAAACCCTATCAACTTGGCCAGGAGGACGCCAGCCTTCTGGGCGATTTGCATACGCTAAGGTTGATCAACGAACGCTTTGGGCGCCAGGTACGCAACGTCCTTTTGCCGATGTTGCGCTTTATGCCGCGCATCGTGACACTGCCTCCGGAGTCGGTGCGGTTCGACGAGCATATGCGCTCAGTCGATGCATTCACCAGCCAAAGCATCGCCCGCGCGGACTCGCTGAAGGGTCTCATTCTGGTTCGCGTGCCACCACGTCTCATCAGTATTCTGGTGAATACCTTCTTCGGTGGAAAAGGCGACATAGGCACAACGCATCAAACCGAATTCACTCCGACTGAAGAACGCATCCTGCAAATCGTCGTGGAAGGCGCGCTTCGGACCCTTGAGGATTGCTGGCGCGAGGTCTATCCTGTTAATTTCGAGTTTATGGGAATGGAGACCAATCCATCCTTCACAGCTTTCGTGGAGGGACAGGAAATGGTTGTGGTCAATTCTTTCGTCGTGCAGTTGCCCTTCGCGAAGCCTGCGACAATAGACATTGTCTACCCACGGCAATCACTGAAAACCATTGCAACTATCATGCGAAGCAAGATTCAGCACACCAGCGATGGACGTGACTTGATCTGGGCGCAACGTTTGAATGACGCGCTTATGGAAGTCCCCCTAAACTTCATTCCCCGTATCGCGGAACCCAAGATTACACTTGGCGACTTGATGAATGTTCATGAGGGGATGGTTATCGAAATTCCTCCTTTCGACGCAGTTAAAATATTCGTCGAAGGGGAAGCGTTATTTGATGGCAGCATCGGCGAGCGCGATGGGAAGATCGCCGTTCGCATCACGGGCTAAACGAAAAAGCGAGAGACCACATGGCAATCACCGACAACAATTCGGACGCCGAACTTAGCGAAGGCTCGGCGCAAAACATCAAAAGGCTGGAGAATATCCAGGTACAACTCACCGTCGAAGTGGGAGGCACCAAGATTTCGATTGGCGACCTGATGAAGCTGAATGACGGATCCGTCGTTGAGCTTGAACGTCTGGCCGGCGAACATCTGGACATCCTGGTCAATGGAACCCTGCTCGCACGAGGCGAAGTTGTGCTCGTGGGCGAGCGACTTGGCATTCGGTTTACGGAAATCATTTCACCTGAGAAGCGAGCTCGCAGCCTGTGACAAGCCTTGGCGCCTATTCAGTGATGATGACCATCTTGTTGGGCGCCCTCATTGGTGTCGGCATCTTGCTGTCACGATATCGTGATCGCCTGAATTCTCTCTTCGGACCACGATCACCCATGACGCGGACGACTATCGATATCGCACCGGGAGCCCGTCTAACCGTGGTTGAAATAGAAGGAATGACTGTGGTGTGCGGCATCAGCAGAACCGGGATCACCGCATTGCACGTGGTAGGTCCAACACCTGATAGGAGAGCCAGTTGAAGCGGCTCCTGCGTTTTAATCTGCTGTCTATCATGGTGCTTGGCGCGGCTGTCGCGTCAAACGCTCAAGTGGCGTTCGCCCAGTCATCAGGTTTCGATCTACCACTGCTGCAAGTGCAATCTCAGGCAGGCGGGGGGCAAACCCTTTCGTTGTCGTTGCAAACACTCATACTAATGACGGCATTAACGCTGCTGCCATCACTCCTATTAGTCACAACTGGCTTCACACGCATCATCATCACGCTGTCTATTTTGCGCACGGCAATGGGCACGCAACAAACGCCACCCAACCAGGTCCTCGTTGGCCTTGCGCTGTTCATGACCCTCTTCGTGATGACGCCTACGATCAAACAGATCAATGAATCCGCGTTCCAACCATACGCCGCAGGCACGATCACCATCGAAGAAGCGGCATTCCGCGGAGCAGGCGTTATGAAGGGCTTCATGCTGCGTCACACGCGCGAAAGCGATCTCTTGCTTATGGCTGACATGCAAGGAGATGCGAAATACGCGAATGCTGAGGCGGTCCCGCTTCAGGTCATTGTGCCAGCATTCATTATGAGTGAATTACGCACCGCTTTCACCATTGGCTTTCTCCTTTTCCTACCCTTTCTCGTCATCGACATCGTCGTCTCGAGCATACTTATGGCTCTGGGCATGATGATGCTGTCGCCTGCGTTGGTGTCCCTACCCTTCAAACTCCTCCTATTCGTTGTGGTGGATGGTTGGAGCGCGACGGTCACTGCGTTGGTGGAAAGTTTTCTGAGGAGCTGATCGATGCAATATGCCCAGTTCATTACGATCGGCCGAGAGATGATCCTGAGCGTGCTGTGGACCATCGGGCCAACCCTTGTTGCGTCTCTTTTGATCGGTCTCCTCATCGGCGTCTTTCAGGCGGCCACATCAATCAACGAAGCGACGCTGACCTTTGTACCCAAGCTGATCGTGATCACGGGGGTGCTGGCTCTTTCCGCGCCCTTCATGTTGTCCACGCTTTCAGGGTTCTTCCAGACGGTCTTCTCCGAGATAGCTCGGGTGAACAAATGATTGTCCTAAACGACAATTTCCTGATGGAGAGAATGAGCACATTCTTGTTGCTCTCCATTAGAATATCTGCATTTTTGCTTATATCTCCGTTGTTTTCGACCACGGCGGTGTCTTTACCTGTCCGTATCGCGTTGATGGCGGGATTGACGCTTGCGCTTATGAGTTCCATCTCCACCCCGACCATCGACGTCTTGTCACCCATGGGCGTGGTCATGATCATGCGAGAAGCTGTGATCGGCATCTCAGTAGGCATCATTTTTCAGATCGCCTTTACGAGCGTTGCGATGGCGGGCGAGCATATTGCATTGTCGATGGGGCTCGGTTTCGCCTCTATGATCGATCCACAGAATGGCTCTCAATCTGTCGTCGTCGCGCAATTTCTGAATATCATGCTTATTCTTATTTTTCTGGTCACCGAAGGCCATCACGTATTGATACGACAACTTATTGCGAGTTACAAGGTTGCGCCTATTGGCGGCGATCTCGATGCGGCTCTCTTTCTTGGAATTGTGAAATCGGCAGCCCTGGTCTTTTCGGCTGCGCTTATCATCAGTCTACCAGTCATCGTTTTACTGTTTCTGGTAAACATTCTCATCGGCTTCATGACGCGCGTCGCACAGCAGATGAACATTTTCTCCATTGGGTTTCCATTGACGATTCTCGCTGGTTTCATGATGGTTTTCGTCAGTTTGCCGACAATGGGCGCCGCTATGAGCGGGCTCATTCAGACGGCTGCTGGAGTTGTTCGTAACCTCCTCCTCGAGACAAAGGCGCTGCCATGAGCGATCAAGACAGCGGTCAGGAAAAAACAGAACAACCTACAGAACGACGGCTCCGAGAGTCGATCGAGCAGGGTCAGATCCTTACCTCAAGAGATCTGATGATGAGCGTGGTTCTCCTCGCGGGGACTGTGCAGTTCTATTTTATTGGTCGCAGTTTCTTCAACGATATCATCGGGAACTTCAAAACTGGACTGGATATAACCGGTCCTCTGTTTCGCGACATACCGCTATTGGCGATCGTAGGAGATCGCTTCGGATCAGCGGTGCTGTTCGTGCTTCTTTTTTCGGTCCCGCTCGCGTTAACGCCCGTCATCGTCCAGGTTCTTTTCGGTGGCTTTCATTTGAATTTCCAAAACCTCGCGTTCAAGGCGAGCCGCATTTCTCCTTTTGGTGGATTGTCCCGCATGTTCGGGATGCACTCGCTGATCGAGTTAGGAAAATCAATCGCAAAGGTTATAGCCATTGGAGCAGTTGGTTTCTGGTTTCTTAGCGCGAAGCTGCCCGAGATTATCGGTTTGTCCAGCTCTCCATTTGAGGCAGCTCTTGAAAACACAGGCTCTTTGTTCCTGCTGGCCATGCTTTTTCTCGTGGGAGCGGTCGCGCTGTTGGGCGCCCTGGACGCATTTATCCAGTGGCGTCAGCACACCCAGCGCATGCTCATGAGCAAACAAGAGTTGAAGGATGAGCACAAGCAGACCGAAGGCTCGCCTGAGGTGAAATCACGTATTCGTAAGATGCAGCAAGAGATCGCCTCTCGGGGATCCGTAGCTCAGGTCGAGCAGGCGCAGGTGGTGATCGTCAACCCGAAGCGCTTCGCAGTCGCCCTTCGCTACGATTTCGAAGATGGCACTGCGCCAAAGGTTCTGGCCAAGGGGACGGACGCAATCGCCTTGAGCATTCGCGAGAAGGCCGAGGCGCAGGGCGTTCCCGTGCTCACCATCCCACTGCTTGCCCGTGCGCTTTACTTTACAAGTGAAATTGGCGCCGAAATTCACTCCGACCTTTATCGCGCTGTCGCGACAGTTCTGAGCTTTGTTTTCCAGGCGGCGCCGGACGCCGACCTGCCGGAGGTCGAGGTGCCGGAGCAGCTCAGGTTTGACGGTAATGGTCGCAAGCTTGGAGTTGCTTCATGACTCTTACATCCTGCTACGGGTGCCGTCATTTCGTAATCACACACCTTATCGATACTCCCTACGCTTGTCGGGTCTTCCAGTTCCGGTCGCGGCGACTGCCAGCCCTGGATGTGAAGGCGTCGTCGGGAGAAGCATGCAAGCGGCGTGAGCCAATACAGCGGAATATAGGAGCTTAAAATGGCCAGTCCAATCATCACGGTTGATAAGGCGAAAAAGAACGTCGATGGCGCTGATGGCTCGGCATCGGCTTCTACTGATGAGCAGGCCTCTACTGACGCCAATGCACAGTCTGAAAAATCGGCGGCGGCAGAGGCTCCTGCGGAAGGCGGCAAGGCTCCTCTCAAGAAGCCTCTCGGTTTGAGCCTTCGAAAACCCGCAGGCGGCATAACTGCTGTGGCTGCTACCGAGGCCAAGCCGGCCCCTACCTCGCGGAGCCCGATTGAGGAAGCCATCGAACTGGCCCTTGCCTCAGCAAGCACAGCGGTGGACTCTGCTCAGGAAATCCAACGGTTGCGCACGGAGGTGCAGACAATCGTGAACGGCGCACGCCGTTCCAACCTGATCCTCTTTTATACGACGATCATTCTTATCGTTGCGGGTAGCGTTGGCCTGTTTGGGTCTCTCGTTTTCTACAAGCGATCCTACAACGAGTTTGAAGCGGTTGCGAAAGTCAATCGCGATGCGCTTCTGGCCTTCGCAGGCGAGATTAACGGTCTTACGGCCACGAGCAAAAAGATCGAGGAATCCGTCAAATCGACGGAGCGTTCTCTGGCGGCGACCAACGCTCAGTCGGAAGAACTCAAGAAGGCCATGCTTGGCTTCACCAGCGCCCATAACGCCCTGACGGCCAAGATCCCGCCTGCCGGCGCCTACGACAAGCCGCTAGCCGCTCTGAAGCAATCCCTGGACGACCTCAGCGCCGCCAACAAGGCGATCAGCACGAAACTGGCTGAGATCCAACAAGCCCAGGCCCAGGCTCAAGCGGTGCGCGAACAGGCGCCCCCCCCACCCGTCGAAAAGCCCAGAGTCGAGGCGGTGAAAAAGCCGGTGAGCCAAACGCGATCCGTTGAATCCGGACGAGACAGCATGATCCGTTATCCGTGAAGCGCGGGAATATCTTCGAATGAAAACCGAGCAGCGCACTTTCGATCATCCCGTGCAAGTGATCTCTGTCAACCGCTACTCCCCAGCGGAACGCAATGGCCTTATGGTGGGCGATCTTATTTTATCGATTGGCGCACATTCGCCGACGGAACTTTTCGAAAACCCCGAGATGGCGGCGAAAGTCAAACGTGGGGAATTACTGCTGGTGATGCGTGATGGCGTTTTGTTCAGGTTGGCGGTTGGCGAGGGCCTCGAAGGCTGCGTTTACGAAGGGGCGACGCCGGCCGAAAACCTTATCATACCCAGCGATGATCAGTGGGAAACCTACTGGGGAGGCATCCAGATCGATGGCGCCATGGTGCTTGTGCCAGAAAATCTTTCCTGGGTCTGGGCGCTTTTCCCGCCAATCCTGTACGCGAGGTTCCGTAATTGGCAAATGCTCACGGCTGTCGCGTTGGTTTTGAGCATCGCACTCGTCGAGGGGCCGATCACCTTTTTATTAGCTTATGTGGTCTCGGTGGCCGTCGCTATGGTGGGCGGATCCAAAATGCTGATCGACGCTTCGCAAAAACAGGGGTACTCCCCCCGTGGATTGTATGGCCTAGGCTCATATGCGAGCGCCGCAGCGCTCGAAATCAGGACGGGTGAAATTATAAAGTCGCGAGGGCGCCAAGAACACCATGCGTCACTGGCAAGCTCTACGCATGTAGACGTTGGTGCGTGATCATCGCTTGCCGGTGGCCAATGGCGCCAGTCAACCCTTCGAGCGAGTGGAATGCATTGTGGTGATGAAGTCCAATATATCAGAAGGAAGGCCTGTGCGGCTCGCCACGACCTCGCGCGCTTCGCCCGCACGGGTCAATTGAATCGCCAGTTCGACTGACTCCGGCGCTTCTCTTGACGGCCCCGCCTTCAACTGAAGATCCAACATTTTCACGTCAGTCTGTATTTGCCTGACTTCATTTTCGAAATTCACATCCCGCTGCCCAAGCAGATCGGCCATCTGTCTGCGGTGACGGCTCTCCTCCACCACCAACAGATCAAACCTCGCCGCGAGCTCGTCGTGGCGACTTTTCCATAATTTCTCGCGGCTCCTGAAATAAAAAAGGCCGCAGATGAAAATGGCGGCGCTGACCAGGAGTGAGACGATGGACAGGTCGATGTTCATTTCAATCGCCCCGGATCAGGTCCTTGCCAAGCGGCGATAGCGAGCTTGAACGCGCGCAGGCGGGATTCCAGAAGGGCCGAAAGATCCCCGCTCGACGCATCAAGATCGCGCAAAAGCATTAGATCCTGCGTCGCAACAGATTCCGAAACACCCACTCGATCCATGAGACCGCGAAGATTGGAGGTTGCAGCCTCCACAGACCCCAAATCGGCAACAAGCACAGCACGCTCGAGCTCGCGGAACGCATCCCGCAAGCCAATAAGATCATCTTCCTTTAATACCTGCGTCAAATCCTCACCAGCCCTCAAGCAGGCTCGCCGGCCACAGATCTAATCATCCGCTCCGCGAGCTTTTCAAAATCAACCGGATAAGCATTGTTGCGAATAGCATCTCTGATCGCGTCAACCTTGGCGCGATCAACAGGAGCTCCTGCAAGGCTAGCCTTTGGAGTATTGATCTCCACAGACTCGGCCGCAGAAGAAAGATCCAACGTGGAAATCGAAGCCGGACCTCTAGACGAGTCAGCCCTGCCCGCTTTCCGGGAGCCAGGATCCATTTGCGTCAATGCATGACGAATTCCGTCGATCATGATAAGTCACCTTTCGAGGTTTATAAACGGTTGTTGCGCGAAAATCTATACTCGTGAGAAGCAAGATTTTAGACTTCAGCTCGGCTTTTGCCTAGAGCTGCATAACGCTTACGGTCTTGCCACGTTCAAGTCGGCCCTTGAGGATCGTCCCCGACCGGATGTTACGGACCATGATCAAGTCCCCCTCATAACCATCCTGCTCAGCTTTGCCTGGTACGGTGATATCGAACCCCGATCCGTTCGCCACCAGCGTCACATTCTCGCCCTTGGCCACCAAGGGCGCCCTGGCGACATTGTGGGTGGTGAGAGTAAGCCCCGGACCAATCGGGGACGTCACACGCAAGCCCACGACATCTTTAATAGACTTGATAGCCTGCCCCGGAGGCTGGACGGTAACTGTTCGCTCCTCAAGTACGTCCGCCGAAAGCACGGCTCCCGCAGGAAGATCGATCTTCGGCGCAACCACGCGCCACGATGGCTGACCTGTAGCCGGGTCAGTCGTTTGCGCGGACAACGCCGCAACCGACAGAGCGGGCGCAGGCTGGTCGAGACGGACCGTGTAGCTCCATCCAGCCCCGCTCTTGCAGCGCAGGGTGTAACTCGATCCCGTCGCGCCTCTGGGCATGACTTCAACCTGATCGCAAGGTTCGATGCTCAGGCGGGGATCAATCGGACCAATCGATGAGGCCGCCGGAGCCGCGCGTCCATTCTTGATCAGCCAATCAATCATGACGCTACGTAAATCGGCTGGCCCCCAGCGCTCGGGCTCCGCAGCAGCTGGCCCGATCAAAAGCACGCCCGTAATGAGAACTGCGGCAAACTTGCGCGTCATGAAGAACTCCTATCGCATAAGCGTTGCCAGCGCATTGACCGGGATGCCGGGCTTCGCTTTCATGGCCCGCGCAATGGAACGCGAAGGCGTCGCGTCTTCAATACGGATGACCTGCCATTCATTTTTCGTATTGGGGAGCGTCACGAGGAAGTAGTCGCCCACTTCCACGCCATGCTCAAGTCCGACCGAAAGGGAGATCTTACCTTCCATTTCATCCAGGACCATGGCGCGCAAAGGTTTGCAGGCAAGCGCCTCCTCCAGATCCTCCCGAACCTGTTCAAACAGAGGCGCTGTGTCGACCTGGGGCTGCGAGCCCCTTGAAGGAGTGAGCCCCACCAGATTCTCGATGCCCATGATGGTGCGCCGGTCGGCAACCACCAATTCGCGCCGGATTTGGTTCACGCGGGCGCCCGTATAATTATCCTTTACAGTGAAGGCCAACCGTACCACCACATCGGTCACGTTGGTCACAAAGCCATCCCGCCGCGCCATTTCCACAATGATTTCGCCCGACACCGAATAGCCCGCCGGACTCGGGAGCGTATTGGTCATCTGGCCCATATAGTCATATTGGGAATAGTGGCTGCGTTCGCTGCCAGCCAGAGCTGGCAACCACCGCTGATCAGCGACCCTGAACGCATTCCCGTCAGCGAGCATGGCCATGCCTCGCGACAATCCTTCGGTGACATTGCGCTGCACATGGCCTTGAATGCCCGGAGCCACCCGAATGCGCACCGCCCGCATGTCGAGATCCACCCGCTTCCCGGCGCAAGCCTCATCTTCCGAGACGCCGATCGCCTCAATCCGCACGACAAAGGTCCCGCCTTCGCGGCCCTCGAACAGCACATGGTACCGGGAAAAACGCCCCTCTACGAGGATCGTGCTCTCTTCTTTTATAGAGCCCTGCATATCAACTAGCGAGGCCCCACGAACATGCGACTGAAGCTTTCCGGCAGCATCATGCAGCGCATCGGCCAAAGCGGCTTTCCGAGCGCTCGCAACGTCCTTCCCGCCAATGGTGGCCCTGCCCTCGCCCTGCACCACACGATACCCAGCTTGAGCCTGAGCGAAAGTCGCTGCGAACATAGCGGCGGCGAAAATATAAGCGAGAGGACGCATGGGAGCTCCTAGCGAAAATGACCATGCGGCCAACGGGCGCGCATTGCTTCGACTTCCCAGGCCTCAACTTCCAGGACGGCCTCATAGACGTCGTTACGTATGGGTGTAAGGCTAACGACGCGCGCGCCACGGACCAGTCCATCAACGCTGCTGCGCAACTGATCACTGTAGACGCCACCGCTTATCAGCGAAGTTTGGCCCGATATGTCAGCCCCATAAATCTTCTCCGCCAGTTCGCGCATAGCGGCAGCTTTCGCTGCACGGATCGCCATCAGTTGTTTTTGCGCAGGCGTATGCCCCGGCTGCACGCGCATGGAGGCATAACCGATCGCGCGGTATGGCAATTGCTGGATGATGTCAGCGCGCAGCTGCTCCTCGCTTCCAACACACCCCGCCAAAAAGAGACAAGCAGCGACGACAAAGAGCTTTTTCACGTCCAGACCTCATTAAAGAGCCATCTGGACGGTCATTAGCAAAAGTTGTGCCGCCCCAAAACTGACTGGCACACGCCTTGCAATCCCCTTTTTCGTTAAGTTTTTGGCTCAAAACACTGTCGGAAATCAGACGCCGAGCCTCATATCGGCGGAAAACCGACAGCGGAGATAAAGTGTGGCGGACGTAGCTCTGACATCCTCGGGATCCACCAGCGGCAAGATGGCGAAGTCGCTTGTCCTGCCGATTGCTGTGATCGCGCTCATCGTGATGATGGTGGTCCCGGTGCCAGCATTCCTGCTGGATATCTTCTTCACGATGAACATCGTCTTGGGCTTGGCGATTTTGATGGCGAGCCTGAACACTTTTCGTCCATTGGACTTCTCCTCATTCCCGACAGTTCTGCTTTTTGCGACCATCCTGCGCCTATCTCTCAACGTCGCCTCTGCGCGCGTCGTTCTGGCTAATGGTCATACGGGCACAGACGCTGCCGGACAGGTAATTAAGGCCTTCGGCGAATTCATTACGGCCGGCAATTTCGCTATCGGCCTTCTGGTCTTCCTGATTCTGGTCACAATCAACCTGATCGTGATCGTGAAGGGCACGGGCCGCGTGTCAGAAGTGGCCGCTCGCTTCACCCTCGACGCCATGCCCGGCAAGCAGATGGCTATCGACGCCGAGTTGAACGCAGGTTTGCTGACCCCGGAAGAAGGCAAGTTGCGCCGCGAACTGGTCACCAGAGAGTCCGACTTCTACGGAGCCATGGACGGCGCCACCAAATTCGTTAAGGGCGACGCGGTCGCAGGTCTGATGATCCTGGCCATTAACATCATCGGCGGCCTCATCGTCGGCATGCTGTTTCATAATCAAAGCTTCGTAGGCGCGCTCAAGGTTTACACGACTTTGGCGATCGGCGACGGCCTGGTTGCACAGATCCCCTCGCTGCTTCTCTCGCTCGCCACCGCCGTGATCGTCACCCGAGATTCCTCCGGCCACGACCTGACGGATCGCATGATGCGTCAGCTAGGAGGTTTTCGCGCGTGGTGGCCGGTCTCCGGCATTCTGTGCATGTTTGGTGTCGTTCCCGGTATGCCCAGCACCCTGTTTATAGGAGCTGGCATGATCTCGGGCGCCATCGCCATGGCCTCCTCCCGCGCCCAGAAGGATCAAGAGAAGGCGGTCGTGGACGCTGGAGTGGCCGCTGAGGCCATCGAGGCGGAAAATGAAAAGGACGGTCAGCTTTCCATTGAGGACGTGTCCAGCCGCACCCAACTGTTGCTGGAAGTGGGTTACGGGCTCATCCCGCTCCTGGAGGATGACAGCAAGAGCTCGTTGGTCACCCGCATCACAGGCATTCGCAAACAAGCCTCACGCGATTTTGGCTTTATTGTGCCGGCTGTGCGCATACGTGACAATCTCTCCCTGGAGCCAAACGGGTATCGCGTCACCATCGGTGGTGTTATCCTTGCCGACGACCGTGTCCAACCCGGAAAACTCCTGGCGATCCAGGGCGGAAAGAGTAACGTGGCGTTGCGTGGCGAAGTTGTCAAAGACCCAACATTTGGGCTTGACGCCATCTGGGTTGAGCCCCAGGAGCGCGCTCGCGCCCAGGCAGCCAGCTACACCGTAGTTGACCCCAGCACCGTGATCGCGACCCACTTCAATCAACTGCTTCGCCAGAATGCCGGCGACCTGTTGAGCCAGGACGAGGTTCAGGCCTTGCTTGATCACGTGGCCAAGTCCTCGCCCAACCTTGTCAGCGGCATCGTACCAAAGGTTCTGACGCTGAGCATCCTGACCCGTGTGCTCAAGTTGCTGCTGGCGGACCAGATTTCGATCAGCGACATGCACCGCATTCTGGAATGTCTGGCGAGCGAGAAAAGCCGGGAGGTTGACGAGTTGGTGGACGCTGTTCGTGTCGCGCTTGGGCCGATCATCATCCAGCGTGTTTGTGGTCCAAAGGAAGCGCTGTCAGTGGTTACGCTGGACCCCGGCCTCGAGCAGATCATCGTTCAGAACTCCCGTGCTGCGGGTACCGGCGCCAGCATGATTGAGCCCAGTCTCGGGCGCAAACTGATCGAGTCATTCCAGGAACAGTCACGCGTCCTCGCCGAGGACAACAAGCCTCTTGTGGTCGTCACCAGTCCGATGTTGCGCCGCGACCTTGGAGTGCTGGTGAGACAGGCGGCGCCGGATGCGCTGACCCTCAGCTTCCGTGAAATCCCCGAAACAAAACGCATCACCGTCGTAGCTGTCATTGGCAGCTCGGATTGAAAGGATCGCGCAGATGATGAACCGCATGAAAGTGTTCGCCGCGGACAGCGTCGAAGCAATGGCTAAAATCACCAAGGAGCTCGGCGGCGAGGCGCGCATCTATTCCACGCGCCGCGTGAATGGTGGCATAGAAATCATCGCCGGCACAGGCGACGACGATGAAGAAGACACCCACGATGTCCTGCAACGCGGATTGCCTCCTAATCCAAAGGCCAAAGCCCAAGCGGATTTCGCCGCCCTTCTTGCAAGCGCACGGGAGGTCGCCCGGTATGGCGAGCGCTCCCCGAGGCAAACCGAACGTATCCAACCGCCACCCCTAGAACGTGTTACCGAGCGGACGCCAGAACCGGATCCGCAACCGATGCCGCAACCCACTTTCGACGAGGCGCGAATCGCCTCCATTGAAAACACAGTGACTGAAATCAAATCGATGCTTGGCGCGGGGCATATGACGCACGCCCTGTCAATGGCGGGCGCAACGCCAGAACTTATTGCGATCTATCTGGCCCAATCCGGCGCCTATGAGCAGCCGAACGCAGACGCTAAATTTGGAGCCTTCCTGGCAAAGCGGCTTGTCTATCCTGATGCGGACAGGTTCCTGAGCACGCCTCGGGTGGTTATCGCGCTCGGGCCCTCAGGCGCTGGCAAAACAACATTGCTGGCCCAAATGATCGCACGTCTCCGCATGAATGATCCAAATGCGCGCGTGACCCTTGTCAACGCTCATTCAAGCAGATTTGGCGCAGCTGAAGATCTGCGAGCCTATGGCCGCATCCTTGACACCCCCACCATTGATATCGAGCACCCCGATGAATTGTCGACATTCACAAGGGGCATCGACCAGCGGATCTACATTTTCGTTGATATGCCGAGCGCTCCTGACGAATGCGCTCGCATTACCGCAGCCCTGGAGGAAAACGCTGATTTCCTTGCGCCCATAACCAAGATCGGCGTCATCCCGGCGAGCCTGTCTCAGGAAGCGGCGCTGAGCGTTCTTGATCGTTACCAGGGTCTTGAGGCCATCGCGATCACCAAACTCTCGGAAGGTAAACCGACCGCTTCCATGCTTGGCCAACTGAGCCTTCGTAACGCGCGGGTCGTCTTCCTCTCCTCCACCTCACATATCACTCGCGGCCTCTCTGAACCAAGCGCAGAGGACCTCGACCACCTTATTCGAGGCGCCCTCCTCCCAACCGCTTCAGTAGAGGTTTGACTGCAATGACTAAAGCCATTCAAAAAGGTCAGGCGATCGCCATTACGAGCGGCAAAGGCGGCGTCGGAAAGACAAATATAGCGGTCAATCTCGCCCTGGCGCTCTCCAAATTGGGGAAGCGCGTCGTGTTGTTCGATGCGGATCTGTCGCTTTCGAACGCCTATATCATGATGGGTCTAAGCCCCAAGCAAACCATTGTAGATGCTTTGGAGGCGGATCTGCCGCTCAGCCAGGTCTGCACCGAAGGTCCGCTAGGCCTGAAACTTATCTCGGGAGGCAGCGGCCTTAACGAGTTAATGAATATGTCGGTTAAAAGCCGCCATCGGATCATCCGTTCTCTTCGCGAGCTATCAACGGAATGTGATTATCTGGTCGTGGATACGGCGGCAGGCATCGAGGACAATGTTCTTGACTTTGTCTTCGCATGTAATCGTGTCCTCGTGGTTGTCGTAGGCGAGCCTGCGGCCTTCATCGACGCATACGCCTGCATCAAGGTTTTGAGCCAATTCGGGCGCGTAATGCATTTCGATATCGTCGTGAACCTGGCGCGCGACGAGGCTCATGGCAAGGACGTTTTCAAGCGCTTCAAAGGTATCGTTGACCGCTTCCTGACCGCCAACCTTTATCATGCGGCAACGATCCCGGAGGATGAACACCTCCTGGCGAGCGTCAACAATTGTGTGCCGCCAATCGTTTCAGCGCCTGACTCCAAAGCCGCTCAGGCTATCGAAGGCCTGAGCAACATGATCGCAGGCCCTCAGGCGACGCCCATCAACGAGGATGCCGACATGTTCTTCTCCAGGGATAGCATCGTCCCGCAGGGAGCCATTCAATGACGAGCGCCCGCGCCTATGCGTCCCCGACCAATAACCAGGCGGAGATTGAACAACGCATACGCTCGCATATGCAGCTCGTGCGCAAGATCGCCTGGCAAATCCATGGTCGGGTGCGGGATGTCTTCGAGATCGACGATCTCGTACAGATCGGCATGTTGGCCCTCGTAGAGGCTGCAAAAAGATTTCACGACATAGGGCAGGCCACTTTCACCAGCTACGCCGCCGTTCGCATCCGCGGTTCATTGACGGACCATTTGCGCAAGCATCTGACGCTCACGCGCCTTGGTGTGCAACGCCGAGCGCAGATCAATGTTGCGGAACTTGCAGTCAAGGCCGCTGGCGGAGACCCCGCCAATCGTGAACTCGTGGCCGCGGAATTGGGCATCAGCGTCAGCGAACTGCAAGCGTGGCGCGACAAGGCTTCGTCCGCCCCGAACAAGTCTCTTGACGAGATCTACGATGATCATTCCGTCTGGTTCGCTGATGACGGACATACTCCCGAAAGCGCAATTGTCGCCGACGAACTGCGCCAAACACTCGCAAAGCATCTGAAGCGACTCAAGGAACGCGAGGCACTCGTGCTGCAGCTTTATTATGTCGAGGAACTCAATCTGGAGGAAATCAGCGAAGTCCTTTCTGTAACCGTCGGCCGCGTGTCGCAACTCAAGAAAGCGGCGCTGGCGCAACTTCGCGAATGGATGCAGGAGGATTAACACGACCGTCCCCACGCCAAACCAGTGGATGAGGGATCTGATTGTGAAAATATTGTTTATTTTCTGATATTTAAATGATGGCACAAGATTTGCTGCATTCTATGCGGCACTGTCGCCATTATACGGACTGTTGGAGATACCCGTCCGATGAACCAAACCGCCCTTACCGGCGTGATGTCCGCCTCGCGCGACCTCAGCGTCATTTCCAACAATCTTGCGAATGCTATGACAGTGGGGTTCAAACGCTCCACCTCCCAATTCGTCGATGTGATCGGCCTTAGTCAGAGTGAACGCCCGGGCGTCACAGTGGGTCAAGGAACAGTGCAACAATCCGTGCGACGCACAGATACACAGGGTGAAATAAAGACGACTCAAAGCTCCCTTGACCTAGCCATCATGGGCGCAGGCCATTTCACCTTCGCGGACCAAGCCGCTTCCGGTTCTGATCCTACATTTTCCTACACGCGAGCTGGGCAGCTAAAGCTTGGCGTTAATGGCGATCTCACTGATAGTAGCGGCCGCCAGCTCATGGGGCTGCCATTGGCGGGGGGCACCAACCCTAAAGCCGTTAATATCCTCGCCGCAGTGGGGGGAGACCTGACAAAGGTCAACTCCATCGCAATCGACAACAAAGGCGTGATCAGCGTTCAGAAGACGGATGGGACTTCGACCAAAATCGCCGCAGTTGCGCTTGCGCGCTTCACAAATGAAGATGGTTTGAAAAATCTGGGTGGCTCCATGGTCGGCGAAACCGCCCTGTCAGGCCAGGCGGAATATAGCCGCGCAGGCGTCAACGGATTTGGCGATATCTCACAAGGCGCGCTTGAGCAGGGCAATGTCGACATGACGGCGGAACTTCTCAACATGATACGAGCGCAGCAGGCCTACAACGGAAACGCCAGGGCGCTCCAAACAGGCTCGGAAATGCTTCGTTCCGCCATCGAAACACTAACCCGGTAACAGGAGCGCAAAAACAGGGTTAACAAAAGGTTAAAAAGAGTGGAATTTACCAAGAGCCGACTTTAAACTGCTTCCAGCTCGGGGGTGGCGCGCGCCGCTCGTGTGTTCGAGCCGGAGTAGTGTTCAATGGCTCTCGATTTTCCACCACTTGTAAGCGTACCGCCTGTCAATTTGGCGCGTGCAGCTGACGTCAGGACATACTTAGTCCGACAGGCCAGTGAACCTGGAAGCGATTTCAATCCCGAGGAACGCGATCTACCGGACGAGCGCTACCCGGACGATACCTTCCAGTCATTGGTGGACGAAAGCCCCCTCGCCCCAAGACGCCAAAGCGCATCGCCGGGCGGAGGGACCAAAAAAAGCCCTGGAACCCTTGCAGAATCCAAGTCATGGGACCAATCGCGACCTGTTTACAACCCGCGCGGCGCACCCGCTGACGCGGTTCCATCGCTAAGCCGGCTTGAAGCAAGGATCTCGTTCGAACCGCTTTACATGCATCATTACGCCAGCACACTCTACGCCTGCATATCGTTTCTGCCATGGAACCTGGCGCAACTCCGGGCGAGGGTGGATCTACTGGTCTGAGGAAAAGCCGTGACCGAAGAAGAATTTCTCACAGCTCTCGAGAAATTAATGAAGCTCTATCCCGCATTCACGATGGATCGTGGCACGGTTACCGGCGACATCATTCTACGAAGAAACGAACTCGGAAAGACGAGTGTTCGCGCGCAAACCATGGCCGCAGCCTTCAAAAGCATAATGCGCAATGATGCAAAGAAGACGCAGAGCGGCGGGGGCTGGGTTTAATGGTGCAAAAAATCATCGAAGCACTGAAGGCCTTCATCAGAGGGCCATTCGCGCTTGCGCTAGGCATGGCTCTACTTGTGATCATCGGCATCGTCGTTGGACTTGTGGTCGTCGCCCAGATGGATGAGGCTGCTCTACAGAAGAAACAAGCAGAAATAGCAGCAGCCGCCGAAGCAGCGAAACCCCCGCCGCCACCCCAGCGTGTCGTCCAGGCGGACGAGGGCCCGAACCCGTTTGAACCACTCTATGTATCCCTGGGGGAAGAAATCATGTCCCCACTCCCTGGGAAAGGCCGAGTGCTTCTTATTGAACTCGAATTAATGACAATGCGCGGACCGCTATCGGAGGAACTGCTCAAGGACAAAAAAATTCCCTTACGCGCACAGGCGCTGGCGATACTGTCCGAGCTTACTGTCGAAGACGTCAAAAAAGACGACGCGCAACAAATGATCGCAGATAAAATCAAGAACGCGATCAACATGAGCCTTAAAGACAGGCTCAATGTCACACCTGTTCAACAGGTCATCATCAAGCGTTTCTATGTCCAATAACCAAATGAATTGCGCATTTTTTTGAACTGGCACGAAGATTGCTGGGTGACAAGTGTTCCATATAGGACTCGTCACAGCAATGACCGTGCTAGAAAATTATCTAAAACCCCATGCAGCAGCCTTGCAATTGCGTCAGCAACGCATGGAAGTGCTCGCATCAAACATAGCTAACGCAGCTACACCCAACTTCAAAGCCCGAGATATTGATTTCGCTGCGGAGTATGACCGCGCGCTAAGCGGCATGGGCACATTGAAGGCCACAAACAATTTGCACCTGACTACTGTCTCAGGTGGCCCTACCGAAATGTTGTACCGCCAGCCGATCTCTCCTTCGCTGGATGGCAACACCGTCGAACTGCATGTGGAGCAATTGCAATTCGCAGAAAACAGCACTCGCTACGAGGCAACCCTACAATTCCTTAGCGACCGCATCCGCGGTCTGCGCTCTGCTCTTAGAGGTGAATGATGGCTGATCTAAACATCTTCCAGATCACCGGCCGCGCCATGTCCGCACAGCAAGTCCGTCTGAACGCTGTGGCGAGCAACCTTGCAAACGCCGGATCTATCTCAAGCTCACCAGAGACAGCCTATCGCGCCATGAGGCCTGTGTTTGAGACCGAATATGCCGCCTTTAATAAAAACTCGGGCGTAGCAACTGTCGCCGCCGTGGATGTGCAACGCTCCCAGGCCCCCCCGGAGAAGCGATATTCCCCGGGACACCCGCTTGCAGACGATCAGGGCTACATCTTCGCCACCAACGTCGACACCAATGAAGAGATGGTCGAGATGATGGAAGCAGCCCGCCAATACCAGAACAATGTCGAAGTCATAGCGACGGCAAAATCGCTCATGCTCAAAACCCTCAGCGTCGGAAAGTAATAAGATATGACGGATATCAGCGCTACATCGCAACAGACGCTCGACTCATTGCTCAAAAAGCTGGGCGCAAGTCCTGCACCAACCTCAACCACGACGCCTCACAAAACGCAGTTGGACCAAAGCGACTTTTTGAAATTAATGACGGCCCAATTGGCCAATCAGGACCCATTTGCCCCGCAATCAAACGACCAAATGATCGCCCAAATGGCGCAATTCTCCACCGTCTCGGGCATCACCCAATTGAACACGACGCTGACTGGCGTCTCAACTCAAATATCAGAAAATCGCATCGCTACGGCCGCAAACTTCGTGGGCAAGACCGTTCTCGTTCCTGGCAGCACCGCTATGGTCGATGACACAGGCGCAATCAGCGGGGCCGTAGATCTCCCAAGCGATGCATCCAGTCTGCAACTACAGATAACGAAGGCGACCGGCGAATTAGTCAAGACGATCGATCTCGGCGCAAACCCAACGGGCTTAGTCGGATTCCAATGGGACGGAAAAGACGCCAATGGAAAGACCGTTGGCGAAACAAGCTACGTGGTCAAGGCTGTTATGACGTCGGGTGGCAAACAGTCCTCCGCAACAACTGACATATATGCGCCGGTGACCGAGGCCATGGTTGCTCCAGTCGGGAGCGACCAGACCCTGAAAGTCTCGGGCATCGGCGTAGTCAAAATGTCGGATGTTCGGGCATTTAAATACTGACCCAACCGGAATCACATACCACAACTGATCAGCACGCGAGACGAAACACATGTCATTTTATACCTCGCTCACCGGCCTCAATGGCGCCCAGGCGGACATCTCCGCCATCTCGAACAACATCGCCAACGTGGGCACGACAGGCTTCAAGCGGTCGCGCGCAGAATTCGGCGATATCTTCGCCACCTCTCCCCTGCAAGCCAACAGTTCCGCCGTCGGCTCCGGCACCATCATGAAGTCGATCAAGCAGCAGTTCACGCAGGGTAACATCCAATCAAGCTTGAACGCGCTAGATCTTGCCATCTCCGGCCAAGGCTTTTTTGCTCTCAAGCCGAGCCTCACTTCAACGCAAACCGTTTATACCCGCGACGGTTCATTCAGTGTGAACAACGACCGCTACGTTGTCGACGCCCAGGGTCAATTGCTTCAGGTGTTCCCAGTCAACGCCGACGGATCGGTTATCGCCACAGGCATCAGTTCGGCAAAGAATCTTCAACTTCCAACAACCTCAGGCTTGCCAAAAGCATCACAAACAATCCAGCTGGGTCTTAACCTACCGGCCGACGCAACTATCATTCCCAGTAGCTCGACATATGGCCCCAGCAATCCATACGTCTTCGATAAGACAAACCCGGCGACCTATAATCAATCGACATCAATCACCATTTATGACTCGCTTGGCAACGCAACAATCGCGACAATCTATTACGTCAAAACAAGCAACGCGACTGAGACAAACCCGACCAACAAATGGCAAACCCATGTGTTCGTCGGCGATCGAGAAGTCACGCCACAGCTGATCACCGCCAAGGACGACCAGAGCAAGACTTATTACATAAACAAGTTTGGTCAAATCACCACTAGCCCGCAAGCCGTCGACCCCACCTTCAACGCAGGCGCGGCGCACCCACTCTACAAGCAGGACGATCAGACAGACAAAACTCCGTCGACTGCAGCAGCGGTAGTTGGCGGTATTATGAAAACAACGGGATTTGACTTCGGCGACACGGACGCGCAGCCAGTCACGATCATCACCGACCCGAAAGACTTCTTCAAAACCAGAGACAGCGGTTCGGCCGATGCTATCGGCTCAAACCCGCCTTACTGGGGCGTCGACATGTTCTCAGTGTCGGTGGACGGTTCAGCCCCCCAATCCATCAGCATCAGAGCGGGCAAGTACACTGGTACGCAGCTTGCGGCGGAGATGACACGCGCCGTCAATGAAAAATTTGGTGGCCAGCATTACTTCAGCATAACGGACACCTACCGCAAACAAGGCGGAGCGATCGTTTCAGGGAACGACATATTAAAACTTAATCTGACCCGCCTTGCCGAAGACGGATCATCGGTAGCCTTGCCGAATCCAATTGAAATTGATCTCCTTGGTACTGCTGGATCCGCGGGCACTCCGCCAGTCATCACAACAGACTTAACGGCGACAACCTCGGAAAACAAACTACAATTAACTCGCGATCAGCTGGTCGCTACGGCTCAATCCAAACTAAATGACGCTCTGAAGGCACGCCATCTGGAATTCGGGAAGCCCACGAGCTGGCCAGATGCAAGCAGCCCACCGATCATCGTAGGATATGACGTATCATCGCGTTCTTTCACATTTACGGTTGACCCAGCCCAACTGGGTCCGGACGCCAACGAACCTGAAAGCCGGTTCAACAGCATTCAGGTTTACAACCCAACCGATACGATGAATGATTTGGGCTTGCCACCCCAAACAACAAGCCAACCCGTACTGATCCGTGCAAATACTATGTGGAGCGGCAGCGCAGCGCTTCCAGGTGGCGACCCCATACTGGATCCGCGCGAACAACGCACTGGCATCGTTGTAAACTACAATAAGGATACTAGACAATTCTCATTCAGTTCTGGGTCCACCGGTGAGGTCTCTTCAATTACTGTCGGCCGCGCACGCCTCGCGGGAAATCCGGACATCACAGCTCAAGTCAATTCGTACGACGTCAGTGGACTAAAATTCGACCAACCGCATACCGCTACTCTGGAAATCAACGGCAGAACATTAACATACAATTATACACCACCCAATGGCATCGACCCCGCAGACGCCAGCGCCTTCTACAATGGCATCGAACAGGCGTGCCCCGTTACCTTTGATGATCCAACCCAGGAAGCCATGGGATCACCTACATCCAGCGAAGTTCAGACCTTTCATGTATACGGAAAGATTATGAACAATGACAAATTTTCACTCACACTACCTCCAATTCCGGGGACCAACAATCCAATACAGGTAAATGTAGGACCCATACAACTTTCATCAACAACGTTAGGGACAACAGAACGAATAAATGCGCTTAGCACCGCGATTGCTACTGCGGTCAATACAGCAACTGGCGGTCGAGTAACAGTTGAACACTCAGACAATTTATTCAAAGTGACATATAAAACTAATGGCCCGGTGTCATCGATCCTGCTCGTCAACCAATCGGAACGTGGATCAGACTCCCTGAGCACGCCCGTACAACTAACTGATGCAAAAACGGTAGCCGGCATCCCAAGCGTCATTGATGGAACAGTCACAACTCCGACGAAACAAACAATTGTCTTTACATCAAGCCTTGGAACCGCCCCGCAACTTATGAAGGGCGATGTATATCGCGTAACAATTCCTAACGCCAACGGCTCAGTCTCTATCTCTGAAATAACCCTCGACCAGAATAACCCTACGCTCAACGATCTAGCGGACGGCTTAACAGGAGCTTTTCCGAGCGTTACTTTCGCAGCAGATATCGGCAACAAGATTGTTGGCACCTACAAAACAGTTGGCCACATCACTGGTAAATTCAACATAGAGCAGGTCGCTGTAGGAGACGGAAGCGGGCACAGTATAACAGTCAGACCCCCCAATATAGGTCCGATCACAATAGGCCATACGTCAAATCTAGAAGTCACAGGAGATCCTGCGGGAACGCCGTTCCGGCTTAACCTCCGGATCGATGGCGTTGTAAAAAACATGTCACCAATCGGATCCCAGGGGTCGACAAGTCGCGCTGGCCTTAGCATCGGCGAGGCTAAAACGACAGGTTTCCTGGGCGATAACGACCTGCTTGGCATCGGTGTGAAGTACTCCGCCATGCAACAATTCGTCCCGGGGACTGGTTTGTCGTCTGTAGCAGCGACAGCAGTAGGAACACGTGGCGTCACCCCAATGAGCCAGACCTTCATGTTGAACGAGGCGCTTGGTGAAAACAAGATGACTTTCACCATTGACGGCATTGTGGGAACGATCACGCTTCCCATCCGTGCATACACCGGCGATACCTTTGCATCTGCCATCCAGGACCGCGTAAATCAGATTGAGGATCCCAAGACTGGCCGCATCGTCAGTGGCGTCACCGTGAAGTTCAATGCGGACAACAACAACTTGACATTCACTTCAGGTACAACGGGTCCAAACTCCCAAATTAACGTCGTCGGGCACGCCAACTTTGGGCTTGCCAACGTCACCCAAACGGCTGGATCCGTCCCGATCATCACCAACCTCAAGCAGGCGACGGATGCGCAGGGGAACAAGCTCTATGTTGATGGATCCGGAGCCATAACAACACAAGCACCGACCTCTGAACAAAATTGGTTTCCTCTCTACCTCAAGGAAGGTCAGCTTACGTTCGATACCGTCGGTAAACTTATCTCTCCGAAAGAGGGTGTTGTTTACTCTCCCTTTGACCCGCAAAACGGTTCCGATCTTTTGCGCCTTAACATCGATTACGGCAAGTTCTCCACCCAGTATTCGTCTCCCTTCTCGGTTCTCTCGCTGTCTCAGGATGGTTATCCTTCCGGAAGCCTCAACGGCCTCGACATCGATGCAAGCGGGACGATCCGAGCCAACTACACAAATGGCCAAACGGCAGCGCTTGGAAAGATCATGATCGCCAACTTTGCAAACGCCAACGGCCTAAAGCAAGTAGGCAACGCTGATTATGTCGCGACCTCGGTATCCGGTCAGGCGGTGTTGGGGCAAGCAGGAGCTGACGGATTCGGCACCATCAAAGCGGGCGCTCTTGAACGCTCCAACGTCGACATCACTGAGGAATTGGTGAACCTCATCACCGCGCAACGTAACTTCCAGGCAAACGCAAAGGCGATTGAGACAACGACTACACTGTCTCAAACCATCATTCAAATCCGTGGCTAAATTGACTAGATAGGGCCCAGGTTCATGGAACGCTATATCCATATCGCCGCCGGCAGCATGCGTATCAACATCGACAACCAGCGGCTCATCGCCGCTTCGTTGGCGAACCAAAATACAACTGCTTTCAAACGCGACTTCGGCCTATCCAGCGCAGCATATATCCAACAAGATGCGGCGGCGGACCGATCCTTTCCAACGAGGGGGCGTTCTGCCGTCGATCTAGAATCCGGAAAACTTATATCGACAGATAATCCAATGGATGTCGCGATCGAGGGGGAAGGATTCTTCATAGGCCGCAAATCGGACGGCGCAACCGTTCTGACACGGCGCGGTGATTTTCACTTGGGGCCTGACCGCACATTGCGAAACGGTGAAAATCTGATCATGGAAGGCGACGGTGGGCCTATCACGCTTCCAAATTTCGACTCCGCAGAGATATCACACGACGGGTCGGTATTATACGTTCCCCAAGCCTCACCCTCCGGGACTAAACCCATAGCTCTGGACCGTCTCAAACTCGTGAAGACCCCTAATTCAAATGTTGAACGTGGCGACGACGGAACACTCCGTCTCGCAGACAAGACGGTACCAGCATCCGACGCCTCAGTATCACTCTACACACGCGGACTTGAAACGAGCAACGTAAGTTCCATTGACTCAATGGTTGATATGCTCACCGCAAGCCGTACTTTCGAAATTCATGTCAAGTTGCTTGCAACGGCAAAGGAACTTGATGACTCAACAGCCAAATTAATGCGGTCCAGCCAGTAGACCGCGTACATATGAAGCAGGAGTAAAATTATGCCTGACGCACTCCATGTAGCCAAAACCGGACTCAATGCGCAGCAACAGCGCATGAGTGTTATCTCGAACAACCTCGCTAACGTGAATACCGTTGGGTTCAAGCGAGATCGAGCTAATTTTGAAACGTTGCTATATCAAAATTACAGAGATGCCGGTACTCAGACATCACAGACGTCAACATCACCCACTGGTCTTTCTATCGGTACTGGCGTTCGCATCGTATCAACTGAGAAACTTTATAATCAGGGGAACATAATAAACACCGAAAATTCCCTCGACATGACGATCGACGGGCCCGGCTTCTTTCAGGTCATGACGCCAGGTTCTCAGATCGCCTATACCAGAGCGGGTAACTTTACGAAGAATGCGGATGGCAACATAGTCACGTCCAGCGGTTATCCATTGGAACCGGCCATCAAGATCCCCCCGAACGCCACTTCTATTGCTATATCGAAAGATGGGATAGTGAGTGTAACCGTACCAGGCGCAACTAAAGCTGAGAATGTTGGAACTATTGAAGTCGCGACCTTCGCCAATTTTTCCGGTCTCAAGCCTGTTGGCGAATCCTTTTTAACGGCGACTGCTTCGTCCGGCGACCCGATCGTAGGAGCACCGGGCACGAATGGCACTGGTAAACTCATGCAGGGTTCATTGGAATCTTCAAACGTCAACGTTGTTGAAGAACTGGTGAGCATGATCGAGACGCAGCGAGCCTACGAGGTCAACTCAAAAGCCATTGCTGCAGTCGATGGGATGCAGAAGTATCTCACAAACAACACCTGATTGGAGCCACAATGAATCGCCCCGCTTTCATCGCTCTTTTCACAGGTCTTGCGCTCGCAGGATGCTCAAGCGTTCGCGAGGCGAAAATCTCGGAATCATTTCAGATGAATTACGACGAGGTCGTCCCAATCAAAGAGGTATCGCCAGACGGCGCAATCTATTCGCGCTCGAATGCCGGCTTTTTCTTGGGAGACCGCCGGGCGCAGCGGGTTGGGGATGTACTTACAGTCACGCTTGCCGAGAACCTTAACGCAACCAAGGCGTTAAATTCCCAAGGCTCAAAAGCGAACTCAACCAGCATTACCCTGCCGACGGCGCTGTTTGGACCAGGCGGTTTTAATTTCCCCTGGGCGGCAGGGGCTATCACTGGCAGCGCACCTGCATCTAACTCTTTAGCCGCTGGCAATAACTCTACCCAGAAAGGCACCGTGTCTGCTGATCAATCTAACACAATCACCGGCGACATAACCGTCATCGTTACGCGCGTATATGAAAATGGAAACTTATGGATACAGGGTCAAAAAAGCCTCACCGTTAATCAAGGTGAGGAGTATATCCGCGTATCCGGTGTCATTCGGCCTGAAGACATTCAGGCAGGCAACATTGTCAGTTCAACGAAGATCGCCCAGGCCCAGATCACCTATACCGGGGCGGGCGATCTAGACGACAATACAAAGCAAGGGTGGTTTGGTCGCTTTGTAGGCGCGGTCGCTCCATTATAGGATTTCACAAAATGCTCATGCATCTTCATCGTTTAATCGTCCTTGGCTTCGTCGCGGCGACTTTTGCGACCAACGCTTTCAGCCAATCGCCTCCTCCCGCGCGTGACCGTGTCAAGGACCTGGTATCGATTGGCGGCGTCCGAACCAACCAGTTGGTGGGATACGGCATCGTCGTTGGTCTCAATGGCACAGGCGACGGTAATGTGGTTCAGACACAACAAACCGTCGCAAGCCTCATGCAACGTTTCGGTATAACGGTGGCTTCCGGCGATATTCAGGCGAAGAACACGGCAGCAGTGATGGTCACTGCCGAATTACCGCCGTTCGCAAAGCCCGGTCAGAAAATCGATGTTACTGTTTCGTCGTTATCTAAAGCGGGTAGCCTTCGTGGTGGGGCCTTATTGATCACTCAGCTTGTGGGTCCAGATAATGAGACTTACGCCATCGCGCAAGGTAACCTGGCAGTTGGAGGGTTGGGCATCACAGGTAAAGACGGATCTAGCGTTACGGTGAATATTCCTACAGTTGGGCGCATTCCGGACGGCGCCACAGTCGAACGCATCGTCGCGAACCCTTTCGAAACAGCCCCCTCGCTAATGCTTAATCTCAATAGTCCTGATTTTTCGAACGCAACTAGGCTTGTCCGAGCGATAAATACTGCTTTCGGTAATGGCACCGCGTCCGCACTCGACGCAACCACTGTGAAGGTTAGCGCACCAAAAGAGCTCGATCGCCGGGTCTCATTTGTTGCTGCCTTGGAGGAGTTATCTGTGATTCCTTCGCAGCCCCCTGCCCGCGTCATCGTCAATTCGAGGACGGGCACCATCGTGATCAGCGAAGGAGTTCGTGTCACTCCGGCTGCAGTTTCACATGGCAGTCTTACGGTCCGCATCAAAGAGAACCTAAATGTATCACAACCTAATGGCAGCTTTGCCATTGGCGGGACGACCTCGGTGACGCCGGATAGCAATATAGCCGTAAATCAGTCCCCAGCCCGCACCTTCTTGTTTGCACCGGACGTGCAGTTGGCAAGCATCGTAGACGCGGTAAATGCTGTGGGGGCATCACCGGCCGATTTGGTCGCGATCCTGGAAGCCTTAAAGCAAGCTGGCGCATTGCACGCAGACCTAGTCGTGATCTGAGGTTAGTCATGGAACAACTAGGCGCAACCACTCGCACTCCTCTTAGCTCGTTATCGCTTGAGCAGGGTCGTCAGTATGGCCAAAAACCCACGATGGATCAGGTGGGAAAGGCTTTTGAAACGCTTTTTATGCAGACAATGCTCAAGTCGATGCGTGACGCTCAAATCGAAGGTGGATTGCTCGACAGCGAACACGAAAAACCCTTCCAGTCGATGCTGGATGGTATTTATTCGGAGATGTCAGTAAAGAAGACTAACCTCGGTCTTGCTGAGGCGATCAATCGCCAATTTTCTCCAAAAAAAAATAGTGCTATCTCCTCTAGCGCTGGACAGAGCAAACAGTCGTCTTTAACGACTGCGCAAGCAAGCGCGCTCGCCTCCAGCTTGCAATCTGGAATTGGAGTCGATGCGTCTGCAACTCTCGCACGAATTCCGACAAGCGATCCGGCGTCGAGCCTAGGCGCACAGCAGGCGTTGAGCTTTAAAACAATCCGGCAACCAAACTTGCCCATGGGCACTCCCGCGCAAAAGAACGCGCTCAAGCTCATGACTGGAGATTAAGTTTATGGTTGATATTCTCAGCATTGGCGCCTCCGGGCTTGCAGCCTACAGAAAGCTTCTTGAGACCGTCGGCGGCAACATTACGAACGCATCGACGGAAGGTTATCTGCGCCGCGACGTGCAGACCAGCACGACCGGTGAGGCAGGCATGCTTCCTACCTCAGCCAATGTTGGCAATGGATCTGGTGTCATTGTCGATACTGTGCGGCGGGCGAGCGATTACTATCTTCAAACCCAATCATTGAAGGCTAACGCTCTCACAAATCAGATGCAAACACTCGCGGATGCCCTCACCCGCCTGGAAAAGAACCTTTTTGTAACCGATAACAATCCCGGCGCTGCCGTACAGGACTTCTATAGTCGTTTCAGCGACGTCGCAGGGTCTCCGACCTCTGCCGCATCCCGTTTGGCCGTATTGGATTCAGGCACCCGCGTTGCTCAGGTTTTTTCGCAAACCGCGAGCTCAATAGAAGATACATTAACCTCGATCAAGACCGGCCTGAACGCCGCACTCGATCAAGTGAACTCCTATACTGATCAACTCGCGCGTCTGAACATTCAAATACAGAGCGTGACGACCGGAAGTCAAAAACCAAACGATCTTCTCGATCAACGCGACAAAATTCTAAGTAAATTATCCGACCTGGTTGGTTTTACCTACACGGAGCAGTCCTCCGGCGCGATCACCGTCTATTTGGGTGATACAGCAAGCGGGCGGACCCTGCTTGGGCCCGATGGCGCTCATCCGCTTGGCGCAGTGGAAACAAACGGAAGGCTGGATATTAATCTCGATCCGTTTACGAACCCAGCGCCGACAAATCAGTTGACGAGCGGTACCGTCGCCGGTCTCCTCAACTTTCGAGCGGAGACACTACATGTACTCGAAAATGTTAATCGCCTTGCGGTAGGATTTTCGGTTGCAGTCAATGCCCAACATAAGCAAGGTATTGATCAAAACGGCAACCCTGGTAAGGCCTTGTTCTCAACGGACGGAGTGGCCGCTACTGCCGGTGCTCTCAACAAAGGTGACGCGAAACTATCAATCTCTGTTTCCGATGCAGCGAAGCTTGGCGACATACATTACACGGCTCGCTTTAATGCGTCCACGGGAAGGTGGACGGTTACATCAAGCGACGGCGCCTCCAAGACTGGCGCTGACACCGTGTCGTTAGATGGGCTTGACTTCCATTTTGCTGGTCGTGCTTCCGACGGTGACACATTTGCCGCAGACCCACTATTTGGCGCAGCGGCATCTACAAAGTTTCTTATCTCCACCCCTGGAGAGATTGCATCAGCCCTCCCGCTTTATGTGGATCCATTCTCCACCAACATCGGCTCGGCCAGTTTAACGCCACTCAAAAGGACGACCCAAGATCCGACGTCTCTCATTCCAGCAGCTAGCAGCATTTTCGATGGCGTAAATACCTCTGCAGACTTTCTGAGCAACGGGCCTGCTTTTACGCTTTCTCCCAGCACAACGCCATTAACTCTTACCTCCCTCAATCGTCTCTCGGCTGTGCATTTTACCACGACGGGTCTTAGCTCCTTTCCTGGCGCGAGTAACCAGGGAAACGCCAGCGTAACAGCAACAATACCCTCGAATGCTTCAATTGGAGACATCGACTATTTTGCATCCTATAACGCCAACGCACAAATTTGGACTGTTAAGTCTAGCGAGGGCAAGACATCCTCAGGCACGAACACGGCTTCTATCGACGGGATAACTTTCTCCTTCAATGGACTACCTGCCGACCGGGACAGTTTTTCAATACGTAGATTGCCGATGTCCGCCTCGGATATCACTGCAATCGGGCAAAATTCGACGGGGGGCTCGGAACTCAGCCTCTCCATTGAACTTGACGGCGAGGCTAAATCGCTTGCGATTAGCACCAAATCTAATGACCTCAATCAAATCGCTGCTGATATCAATAATGCAGCGGTTAAAGCAGGATATCAGAATTATCTATATGCTAGCGTCGTAAACGGGGCGCTCACTGTAAACGCATTAGGCGCTCATAGCGTGGCTAACGCGGGGTTCAAGGGATATAACACACAACAACAACCCGTTGAGATTAAGGCGGTTAATGAAATCGGTGCGAGTGCGGCGCAAATTCGGGTTTTCACACGGGAAGGCCGGCAGATTTTTGGCCCCATTCTTCCTCCAAGCGGTAGAGAAGACTTTTTAACGCCAGCAAACGGCTTCCTGCCGGGCTTATCAGCTGACGACTATAAGAACTATACGCAGCCACCGCCAATTTATCCCGGCGCTAACATAACGCCAGCGAGTAATCTTCTCAGCGTGAGCGGAGATTTTTCAAACACCACTATTAATGTTTCAGCACTTCCTGAATTTAACATGGCTCACGGCGGCGGCGGGCAGCCCGTTGTGTCTGGGGCGGTCTATGCCTTGAATGTTAACGGCCTTGCTCCCATCCGTTTGGCTGGCGACGCACTCGCCGGGAAATCGGCCCCTGACGTGGCAAATGCCTTGGCAGGACAGATGAATGCTCAGGCCAGCAAATTCAGTTGGCGGGGGTCGAATCTTTCTCTTGCCGATACGACGCGGGTCCTTTCTTTTGACGTCTCTATCGACGGTAAGCCGCCCCAAAGAGTAATCTTCCATCGAGCCACGGATCCCGCTACAGGCTCGATGGCTTTGGAGCGCCTTGAAGACCCAACCACCCATGCTGTCACCTATAAACCGGCTTATGCTGGTACCTTCGAGGTCCCAGAGGGTGCGAATTTCACTGCAAGTCTGGTCCCGGGGACACCGGCTGGGCCCGGCATGCGTGCTAACGCGCGAGTGCTCATCTCTGCGCCACAAACGCTGCGCAACACCGCTCCAACGATCAGTATAACTCCGGTCATCGATCCTACACTTTTTGACACTGATCAAGGCCTGAATATTTCCACCGTCAACCAACAGCCTGATACCTTGGTTACGGGAACGGGTGATCTTCAGACCTCTCTCCTGGCGGCCACCAAGCCAACCTTGAAACTGAGCGTTGGAGGTGTGCAAAAGACGCTCACCATAGATTCCATTTCTGGTTCCAGTGCTGGAGTTTCATGGTCCATGGTCGACGGGAAGCTGCAACTCTCAGGTAACGCTGCTATGAGCATCGATACTTCGGGAGATGGCGCAACTCTCGCAAGGAATCTTGGCATCGACCCAGCGGCATCAGGCACGCAAATTTTAGCTACCGACCTGTCCATTGACACGCTTCTTGCTTCAAAACCGATGACCATTGAAGTGAAGGATGCCCAATATCAAGCTCCATCTCACACGTTAACAATAAATTCTCTCAATGGGCCGTCTCCATCTACTGATCCAAGCGGTATCACGTGGTCTTTCAATGGCAAAAATCTCACGCTGATTGGACCTCGCGCCGGACTGTTGATTGACGCGTCCGACAGCAACAAAGCTGCGGACGCTCAGGCTCTGGGCTTCAATGGCTCGGATCTTGATCTTAGCGTCTCAGGCGAGATCATGACGTTGAAGTCAAACAACACCACAAACGCTGGCTTGGCGGCATTAGCCGACCCGTCAGCGAGTGTATCTCGTGTTGGAAGCGGCCTCACTTTCTCAACCGGCGTTCCGGAAGATCTAATCGTCGCAGTCGTCAATGATGATCCGTCTGGTGTTCGGACCGTTGCGGCAAGTAAAGTCGACGCGCCGCCACCTGATGGGGTTTCGAGTTCAGCAGCGCCCGTTCCTCCCATTCCAAACATTCGAGTTAAAATAATCAGCGACAGCCAACTGGAGATCATAGATCCTGCTTCAGGATTAAGCCTCGCTTATCGCGCCTGGGAACCGGACAAGCCTATCAATTATCGCGGGCTTAGTTTTACAATCCACGGCACTACCGCAGTAAATGACGTCTACGATGTCAAAACTGACCCTACCCGAACGGCCGACAATAGAAACGCACTCATGCTTGCAGGCATGGCGACTGTTTCGATCTTTGGGCAAAATGGGGGTTCCTTCCAGGATGTCTACAACAACGTCACGTCCAAGCTTGGCACGGCCGTAAATTCAGCGAACATGACGGCAGCTGGCGCCGCACAACAGGCTTCGGATCTCAAATCAGCTTTCGAGGCCAAAACGGGAGTAAACCTCGATACCGAGGCCTCCGACCTCATTCGATACCAGCAAGCCTATAGCGCTGCTGCGCAAGTCGTCATGGCGGCCCGTGACATGTTCTCTACGATTCTAAGATCCTTCTGAGGTCAATCATGCAGATAAGCACCAACTCCTACTATCGGCAAAACACCGAGAACTTCCAGGATCTGAAGGCCCAGGCGGCGAAACTTCAGGAGCAGATCGCGACTGGCAAGAAAATCACGGCTGCGTCAGACGACCCTGTCGCTTTTTCAGATCTCGCCTTGCTGAAAGCAAAAGAAGTGCGGCTCGCTCAATACAAGCGGAATATCGATGTCGCTCGTCAAGCCTTGACGCTGGAGGACACCGCGCTCAAACAAGCCTCAAACCTTCTTACCCGCATGAAAGAATTGTCTATTCAGGGTTCGAACGACTCTCTATCAGCAGGTGACAGAAAGCTGGTGGCTATTGAGGCCAAGGGTATCGAAGATAGTCTCCTCGATCTTGCGAATACAAAGGATTCGAATGGCCTTCCTATCTTTGGGGGCTTCGTCTCTGGCAATCCATTTGCCAAACAGATTGACGGTTCAATAAAATATATAGGCGACGCTAATATCACCCAACAGGCCGTAGGGGACGACGCGCAGGTCACGGTAGGATTCTCGGGCCATGAAGTGTTTGATCGCGTACCACTTGAGAGCGGGCCGTCAAAGTCAGTTTTTGAGATCGTCACTGCGGTAGCCAACGCATTAGCGGACGGAAAGTCGCCCGCGACACCAGGCGATGATATCTCGAAAGCGCTTGACCACATGATCAGTCAACAAGCGGAGGTAGGTTCGCGCCTATCGCTTCTCGATAATGCAGATCAAAAGCTGCAGGACAACCAAACAGCGACGACAGCTCAGATATCAATACTTCAGGACACCAATATCGAGAAGTCCGTCACAGAACTCCAAAAGAAACTTACGACCCTCGATGCCGCTCAGACCTCTTTCGTAAAGATCGCACAACTCTCGCTGTTTAACTACCTGAAGTAGCAACTGCGCTGTCTTGGCCGAGGTCGGCACTCAAATAAAGCGTCTTTATCCGTGGCAAGCGCTCTAGATACTCGAACCATTCGAGATCATAGGGCGCTCCAATCCAGTCATCCACAGCCTTCAACTGCTGGGAAATAAACATGATCCGCTCGCGAGACTCAATGACCAAAGCAAGCTCTTCCTCACTCAGAAGAAGCGGATCCCTTTCACTTAATCGGGTCTCAAGCAACAACAATGGATCAAGAACGGCAACGCGCTCCCGACGCAGGGCGTCAGGGTTCTTGCGGATCTTGGCCTCATCCTGGACCGTCTGCAATTTATCTCGCAACTCGCGGAGGTTCCCGCTCTGCTGCACGAAAAGTGCCGCAGCTACAATCACCACGAGCAGCAGCATGGCGACCATCATGACTGTGACGAAGATGTCCATTGTTCCGCCCCATCGCCATTTTCCGGGCGAAGCTTATGCAAAAACAAAGAAAAACGCAACCGGATGAGCTGGCACAACAATTGCTCCAGCACCGATGAAGCCTCACGAGTAGAAGACCAATGCCAATTCAGCAAGTAAGCGAAGCGCGCGATTATGTGGTGTCGACGATCCGGCAGGTCGCCGCTTCGCAGAATGCGGACTTCAAATATCTCCTGAATCAGGCTCAGGTTGAAAGCTCGCTGAATCCCCGCGCAAAGGCTGCCACTAGTTCGGCTGCCGGACTTTATCAATTCACCTCCGGCACGTGGGTGGAAATGGTGAAGCGTCATGGCGACCAGGTCGGCCTTGGGGACGAGGCCCAGTCACTTCGCTTCAACACGGCAAGCCCGGCCGACCGCGCCAGAATTCTCGACCTGCGGAACCAACCGGAAACTGCTACCGCAATGGCCGCCTTCTTTGCTGCTGATAACGCGCAGGCCCTTTCCGCAGCCGGTCACAAGTCTATCGGGCCAACTGAGCTTTATCTGGCGCATTTTCTTGGGGCCAGCGGCGCGGCTACCTTTCTGAACGGGCTACGTGACTCCCCAACTTCGTCAGCTGCTAAAGCCCTGCCGCAAGCTGCTGCCGCAAATGCAGCCATTTTCTTCGACAATGGCGGCCCGCGTTCCTATCAGGACATATACAATCGCTTCGCGCAAAAGTTTAATGACGCGCCGTCAGTTAGCGCGCAACTCGCAAATAGTGCGCTCCCTAAGCTGGATCGCAGCACCATCAGCTTTGACACGCGCCTCAGGCAGATTGTTGCGGCCGCACTTGCAAGCGACACAAGGCAAGTTAGCCCCAGCGACACTGTAAGCGCGCCCGCCATCCCGGTCACTGATGAGACGATGTCAAAATATCTCAAAAATTTCTCACTCGTCGATCATGCCAGCGGAATGACGCAGGTGAGCGACCCCCGCGCACGCGACGCTTCACAAGGAGCATCCAGCAGCGGCGGTGACGCACCCCTCAATCCACAGAGTTTGTCGCCTATCGCGTCTGGAGTGCGGATGATTTTGAAGGCTGTCGACCAGACTAACCGAGAGAATGGTTCTGACGCCGCCACGCGCTAAGTCGCAAAGATTCTTGCTTTCAACGGAGACACCTGATGACCACCATCAACACAAACACAGCAGCGCTTTATGCTCAGCTGTCGATTTCATCTAATGCGCGAAGCCTTCAAACCGTTATGGAGCAACTCTCGACGGGAAAGCGCATTAATAACTCAGTTGATGACGTCGCGGGCCTCGCGATCAGCACCCGGCTTACGGCCCAGATCAGGGGCCTCAACCAGGCGGCGCGTAACGGTAATGATGGCATTTCGCTGATTCAGACTGCGGAAGGCGCGACTGAACAGGTCACGAATATGCTTCAACGCATGCGTGAACTGGCGGTCCAATCCTCCAACGACACTAACAATTCAGATGATCGCAGCTTCCTCAATCTGGAATATCAGCAACTACGCACGCAGATCACCAAGATTGCGGAATACACTCAGTGGAACGGCGCCAACATTCTGAATGGGCAAGCGGGCGACGGGTCAGGATTGGTCACGTTCCAGGTCGGCGCAAACGCGCACCAGATTATCACGATTACCCTTCCGAATATGCAGACTGTTAACGGGGGCGTTCTCAGCGGCATCGAACAAACAGTTATCACCAGCGCTATTTCGTCCAATAACGCGCTTGGGTCGATTATCAGCGCTCTTGACACCGTCAACCGCGAGCGCGCAAAAATGGGCGCTGTCATCAGCCGCCTTCAATTTACAATCGACAATCTGTTCAACGTTTCCACTCAGTCTCAACAATCGCGCAGCCGCATCGAAGACACGGACTACGCTGTGGCTACTACAGAACTCGCGAAACGCAATATTATTCAACAAGCAGCGCAGGCCATGCTGGCTCAGGCGAACCAGCAACCGCAGCTGGTGCTCCAGTTGTTGAAGTAAATGATATAACTAAGGTCTTATATTAAGAGTTGATCATTTTGCGGTTTCGGACGCTTGGTTGAGTACGCCAAATCGGTAGTTGATTTTACAGAGTCGCTCACTTCCTTATAAATTCAAGTGTCATTGTGTGTTTGTTTGTCTGTTGCGATAGCGTAAGCTCGTTTTCTTCTTCATAAGTCTTTGATTTCCGCTACGCCCCGGACATTATCGGTTCGGGGTGCCTGTGTTGTTGGTGCGGCTAAATAGCTGGCAAGCGCACATTCATGTAGGCGCAGGTTACGTTAATTGCCTGACGTCCTTATTTCGCAATAAAATGTCCGGCCATGCCGTCGATTACCGTGCTTGGATAAGCCGCTCGCAATTCTTTCTGTTTCTTGCTCATTAAATTGTAGTGGGTATCCGCTTCCACTCCGCCCCAGACTAGATGTCAAAGGGCGTTCTGAAGAGCTCCTGGATCACATTTAAAGGCTTAAATTTGCCCCAATAAAGTACTCTAGCGGAACCCATCGCCTTGAGGACTTCTCCGGAAATGTATTTAATTTTGATATTTCAGATACTTAGAGGTGGCGCCGAATTTGCTATGTTCAGGTGGGCCTAACACTAACGAGGATCCAACATGGTTCAAGTTGCTAGAGATATCGAACAAGCCGGAAATGATGAACACGAAGAACTTCTCAGTCTTCAAGAAATCTATCATGCGCTAAACGCAGCAGCTGCCGTCAACAACGTGAATGACGCCGCTTTGCTCGCTATTCAGGGAGCTATTGTTAGCTTGGCTGAGGAAGGGGCGCCGAGGGCGGACGTCGTCGATATCATGTGCCAAATTTTGATTTATGCGGCGGACGATTTTGACATGTCCGGGATTGCAGAAATTTTGCGTAATTTTGCGCCGATCACACGTACCGCTGAGTTCTCTCTCATCCAGCATCTCGCAGCACTGCCCGAAGGTGAGTTCTGGCGTGTTGAGAAACTTGAGATGCGTTTGGCGGATCTTGGTTTCCAACTCAAGATTACATCGAGCTCTCTCGAATTGATTGATCTCGAAGTGAAATAAAGTGCAGGTCAGTAGGCCCCTCGGATATTGATCCGAGGCGGCCTACTGCGCAGTGTTCATTCAATGTGCTACATGATCATTGTGTATATGTGTCTTCTCCCAGATCCATCTATCACCTCTATGAAACTGTGCATATACAAAGCGTTCATTCCTGATACAGCCAATTCGGCTATGTCACGAGACCATGACATTGCCCCTGATTTTTTGAGCTTTACCGCTATTCATTCCGTTACCACCTGACCCATATGTGATTCCTGATAAGATTGGTGATCATAGGTGGCTCTTTCTGGAATCGAGCTACGCGCTGACCTTACTCAAACAACTAGATCGCTTTCAAAGAAACGAGGATAGCTGCCTATCAAGGAGCGCTGGGAGCCTAAATGTGCGAAAGATGCCGGAGCTACACAGCCGGCGCTAAGCGCAAAGCCAAGCCAAGCCAAGCCACCCGGCTGAACTTCTAGATGACGAATTTCAAGAAAAAAGGTATCCCTCCGGCGAGGGCCGCCTAGATTGCTTTTGTGAGGCTCGTATAAGTGTCCACTTGTATTAGAAGTGGACATTATCGCCCATGTTGATCGTAGAACCAGTAGCCACAAATCTGCCTAGGCGCAAACGCCGGTCCTGGACGCTAG
>CANGTC010000006.1 GCA_947456505.1 Beijerinckiaceae bacterium | reverse complement strand
GGCCTCGACGATCTCCTCCATCTCGTCGGGCACCACGCGGACCTCTTTCAGGTCGATGCCGATATTGGTGAGATATTCGGCGATATAGCCGATGTTCTTGTCCTTGGTGCGGCCCGACAGGATCTCGTCTCCGATGACGAGCAGGGCGGCGGTGATGTTCTCTTGGGTCATGTGCGGCTCCCTCTGATCCAAGGTTTAGGCAGGCTGGCGCCGC
This sequence comes from Beijerinckiaceae bacterium, assembly GCA_947456505.1. Classification (GTDB taxonomy): domain Bacteria; phylum Pseudomonadota; class Alphaproteobacteria; order Rhizobiales; family Beijerinckiaceae; genus Terripilifer. Next base: position 62,244 of record CANGTC010000006.1, on the reverse strand, counting down.
CTCGCAAGGAAAAAGGCGCGGGGCCCCATTGACCGGCACAGGCCGAGCCGGGCAGGCTGGGCCATGCGTTTTCCACAAGCCCTCATCCCCGGCCGCCTGATCCAGCGTTACAAGCGCTTTCTGGCGGATGTGAAGCTCGACACCGGCGAGGTCGTCACCGCCCATTGCGCCAACCCCGGCGCCATGCTCGGCCTCAAGACGCCAGGCTCCCGGGTCTGGCTTTCGACCTCGGACAATCCGTCCCGCAAGCTGAAATACTCCTGGGAGGTGGCGGAGGCTGATTTCGGGCGAGGTCCTGAGTTCGTGGGCATTAATACGGCCCATCCCAACGCCATCGTGGCTGAGGCCATCGCCAGCGGTTTCTTTCCCGAATTCGCGAAGTGGCCGCGCCTGCGCCGCGAGGTGAAATATGGCCGCAACAGCCGCGTCGACATTCTGCTTGAGCGCGATGACGGGCCGCCCTGCTATGTGGAGGTCAAGAATGTCCACATGATGCGCCGCCCGGGCCTCGCCGAATTTCCCGACAGCGTAACCGCGCGCGGGGCGAAACATCTGGCTGAAATGGCCGATATGGTGGCGGGCGGCGCGCGGGCCGTGATGGTCTATCTGATCCAGATGGACGCGGATGAATTCGCGCTGGCGGGCGATATCGACCCCGCCTATGCGGCGGCCTTCGAAAAGGCCCATACGGCGGGCGTCGAGGCCATCGCGGTGGTATGCAAGGTGGACCCGCAGGGGATCGAAGTGGCGCGCCGCGCGTCCTTCGCTCAGGCGCGCTCGTAGGCCACATTGGTGCGGGTGCGCATGACTTCGCTATAGCCGCAGCGCGCCAGAATCCCAGCCAGATCGGCCGCCCAGCGCCCATGGGAGAATTCCATCAGCACGAGCTTGGGGAGCAGATGCTCGGGGGCGTCGCGGAAGAAGGGTTCGAGGATGAGATCCTCCGCGCCTTCCACATCGAGTTTCATGGCGTCGATGCGCTCGAAATTCTCCTGCTGGATGATGTTGAGCAGGGTCTTGGAGGGCACGCGAATCTGCTGCCCGCCGGCATCGGTGTTGATGATGCGGATGGAGGCCTCGCCCTTGTTGCTCTGCGCCAGGAACAGCGTGATCTCGCCATCAAAATCCGCCACGGCGCAATTGAGCGCCTTCACATTGGAGAACTCGTTGAGGCTGATGTTGCAGATCAGTCGTTCGAAAACTTCGGGCTGGGGCTCGATCGAGACGATGCGCGCGCGCGGCCCCGCCTGCGCTGCGACGAATAGGGAATAGCCGCCGATATTCGCGCCTATGTCCATGAAGACGAAGTCCGGCGTGATGCGGCTGGCGAGCAATGCGCGCTCCACCGGATCGAAATACTGCGGCGTGAAGAGAATGCGCTTTTCGCAGACATTGTTGTAGGGCGACAGGCGCATGCGCGCGCCCATGGACTCGATGTCCACAGGCCGGCCCCCAAGCAGACGTACGGCGAATCCACGCAGAAGAAAGGCGATGCGTTTTCCCGCCCAACTGGCGTCGCACCGCCGCGTTGCAGCTATGAGGCCTCTGACGAGGGCCTTTGGCGAAAAGTAGCCATAGCCCTTGGCGTCCATCTTCATATCAATCTGCATTCTGGATCCTGGCGAACGCGCGGCGGGCCTTTGCGGACACGCCAACTGCTGTTGGCGCCTCTTAGCACGAGCGGCGGGCATAGGGCCACCTGCCGAGCGAACTATTGCGCGCAACTCAAAGCCTGGCTTAAACAGGGGCATGCGCAAGAGCCTCTCGACGGAATCATGGCTTCGGCGGGGCTCAATGGCCATCGGCCTCTTTGTGCTCGCCTACGCCATCCTGCTGCGCGGGCTCGCGGCGCCCCTGCCCGCGATGCAGGGCTCGCTGGAGGCGGCCCTCGCCAATCCACACTATCTCTGCCTCACCGACGCCCATGGCGAGGGCGCCCCCTTCCATGGGCCGCAAGCCTGCGATGAGTGCTGCCTGGGCCTGACGCGGGGCGCCGCGCCGCCGCCAGCTGTGGCGCCGATCACAACCCCATGGCTGCGCCGCGTCTGGCGCCCGGCCGCCCCGATCCTGACCGCCCTGCGCGATGGACCGCCCGAAGAAGCCTGGGCGCAAGCCCATAGCCAGCGTGGCCCCCCTGAAAGCCGCACTCCGACGTCTTTCACCTGACAGGACGGGCTCGCCCGTCCGCCTCATCGCGCGCCTTTGGGCGCCATCGGAGATAAATCATGACCTTTTTGAAGAAAGCCGGCCCTCTGGCTGTGACGCTTATGCTCGCCAGCGCCTGCGCCAATGCCCACGTCTCCCTCGAAACCGCTCAGGCGCCGGTCGGCGCCAGCTACAAGGGAGTTCTGCGCGTGCCCCATGGCTGCGGGGGATCGCCGACCATTCGGGTGCGGGTGCGCATTCCCGAGGGCCTCGTGGGGGTGAAGCCCATGCCCAAGGCGGGCTGGACCCTCGAAGCCACCAGGGCGCCCTATGGCAAGACCTACGAAACGCCACATGTCAGCCTCACAGAAGGCGTAAGGGAAATCAGCTGGAGCGGCGGGCGCCTCCAGGACGACTGGTATGACGAGTTCACCTTCACCGGAACGCTCGCCGCCGACCTGCCCCCGGGCGCCACCCTCTATTTCCCCACGGTTCAGGATTGCGAGACAGGCGTGGAACGCTGGATCGAAATCCCCGCCGAGGGGGCCAGCGGCCACGACCTGAAAAGCCCGGCGCCGGGCCTCTTGCTGCTGCCCGCCCCGCAAAAACGGGCGCATTAGGCCGGAAAAATGGGGCTGACGACCGATTTCGGCGCTGTCAGCCCCTCGATTCACACCCATCGCAGGGCCATATCTTTTCATGACCGCTGCTTTATCCTACTAATCAGTCCAACCCGCCCATGATCCTTCCCGGAGATGAGATGACCTTCGTCGACGCAGCTCTGGCTCCCACCCGCAAGACCGGCCAGATCAAGCTCCATGGCCCTGCGGATTTCGAGGGCATGCGCAAGGCCGGACGGCTCGCCGCCGAGGCGCTGGATATGCTGACGCCCTATGTCCAGCCGGGCGTGAGCACCGAGGCCATCGACAAGCTCGCCTTCGAATTCGCCATGGACCACAAGGCCTATCCGGCGCCGCTGAGCTACCGGGGCTACCCCAAGTCCATCTGCACCTCGATCAATCATGTGGTCTGCCACGGCATTCCCGACGACAAGCCCATGCGCAACGGCGACATCGTGAACATCGACGTGACTCTCATCGTCGATGGCTGGCATGGGGATTCCAGCCGCATGTATCTGGTGGGCGAGGTTCCCCGCAGGGCCGAGCGGCTGGTGCAGGTGACCTACGAATCCATGATGCGCGGCATCGCCGCCGTGAAGCCCGGCGTCACCACTGGCGACATCGGCGCCGCAATTCAGGTCTATGCGGAGGCGGAGCGCTGCTCTGTCGTGCGTGATTTCTGCGGCCACGGGCTGGGGCGCCTGTTCCACGACGAGCCCAACATCCTCCACTATGGCCGCCCAGGCGAAGGCCCGGTGCTGAAGCCCGGCATGTTCTTCACCATCGAGCCCATGATCAATCTGGGCCGCCCGCAGGTGAAGATCCTCTCCGATGGCTGGACCGCCGTGACCCGCGACCGCTCCCTCTCAGCCCAGTTCGAGCATACTGTAGCGGTGACCGAGACGGGCGTGGAGATCTTCACCCTCTCCCCCGCCGGGTTGCATCACCCCCCCATCGGCGCGCCTGCGTGACGCGGGGGGCCGGGGATCAGGCCCCGCCCCCGGGCCCTGTCGAGACGCCCCATTACAAGGGCCATCGCGAGCGGCTGCGCAGCCGCTTTCTGGAGACGGGCGATCAGGGCCTGCCCGACTATGAAATTCTGGAAATGCTGCTCTTCCGCTCCATTCCCCAGCGGGATGTGAAGCCCCTCGCCAAGGAGCTGATCGCCCGCTTCGGCTCGCTCTCGGGGGTGCTGGGGGCGCGGCGCGAGCGCTTGACCGAGGTGAAGGGCGTGGGCGATTCGGTCGCCGCCGATCTCAAGCTGGTGGAGGCTGCGGGGCGACGCCTCGCCCGGCAGTCCATTCAAGACAAGCCCGTTCTGGGTTCGTGGAAAGACGTCATCGACTATTGCCACGCCGCCATGGCCCATGCGGACCGGGAGACCTTCCGCATCCTCTTTCTCGACAAGCGCAACCATCTCATCACCGACGAGGTGCAAGGCGTAGGCACGGTGGACCATACGCCGGTCTATCCGCGCGAGGTGATCAGGCGGGCGCTGGAGGTGAGCGCCACCGCGATCATTCTCGTCCACAACCATCCCTCGGGGGATCCCACACCTTCGAACGCCGACATCCGCATGACCGAGGACATCATCGCCATCGCCGGGCCCATGGGCATTTCCGTCCATGACCACATCATCATCGGCCGAAACGGCCACGCCAGCCTGCGCGGGCTTAAGCTGATCTGACGACGGGCGCGCTTGCGCGGCGGCGGCTCCCGGCCCATATCGGGCTCTCCCGCCATTCTTTGCGATCAAAGGTCTGTCTTGCGCATCTCGGATTTCGACATTCTCATCATCCCCGGCCTTGGCGGTTCGGGCCCCGATCATTGGCAAAGCCGCTGGGAAGCCAAGCTGTCGACCGCGCGGCGCGTGGAGCAACACAACTGGGATAGTCCGCGTATGGAGGACTGGACGGGCCGCATCATCGCGGCGGTGGAGGGGGCGCAGCGCCCTGTGCTGCTGGTCGCCCATTCGCTGGGCGTCACCGCCGTGGTTCACGCGGCCCCCGCCCTGCCCCCCAGCGTGGTGCGCGGCGCGTTTCTGGTGACGCCGCCAGCGGACTCTGTTCTCATCGAAGCGGCGGGTCCGGGCTTCACGCCCCTGCCACGCGAGCCCCTGCCCTTTCCCTCCGTGCTGGTCGCCAGCCGCAACGATCCCTTCGCGCCCTACGAGGAGAGCGAGGAGATCAGCTACGCCTGGGGCAGCCGCCTTCTGGATGCGGGCGAGGCCGGACATATCAACGCCGACTCAGGCCACGGCCCCTGGCCGGAGGGGCTCATGAGCCTGGCGGGCTTCCTCAAGCAGCTCTAAGGCGCTTGCGGCGGCCAGCGGGGCTGCTAGGCTGGCGCAAATTTTCGGGGGTTCCCATGACGACTTTCAAGCTGCTGACCTATAGCGACGCCTCCGGACAGCCCCGCGCGGGCGTCGAGATCGCGGGCATGGTCCATGACGCGGCGCGGTTGACCAGCCATGCCGGAGACGCGACGGTGCTGGGCATGATCGAGGATTGGGCCGTCGCCGAACCGCGCATCGCAGCAGCCGCCGCAAAAGCGAACGCCGCCACGCAGATCGGCCCCATGAGCGGGCTTACGCCGCTCTCCCCCCTGCTCTATCCCGGCTCCCTGTTCTGCGCGGCGGCGAATTATGCCGACCATGCGGACGCCATGGCCCGCAAGATGGGTCGCGACGGCGAGCCTGACCCAAAGTCGCTGGGCCTCAAGCCCTTCCACTTCCTCAAGCCCGTGCGCCAGAGCGTGGTGGGCACGGGGGTGGCGATCGAACTGCCCGACTTTGCGCAGAAAATCGACTGGGAAATCGAACTCGCCGCAGTAATCGGCCGCAAGGCGCGGCATGTCTCCGTCAAAGACGCCCTCTCCTATGTCGCTGGCTACACCATCGCCAATGATGTGTCGGTGCGCGACGCGCAATTCATGAAGCGGCCGAATGTTCCGGAGGGATCGCTCTTCAAGACGGACTTCATCAGCATGAAGGGCTTCGACAAGAGCTGCATTCTGGGCCCCTGCATCACCCCGGCCTCGCAGATCGGCGATCCCGACAATCTCGCCATGAAGCTGTGGCTCGACGACGAGCTGATGCAGAATTCAAACACAGGCAAGATGATCTTCTCCACCGCCGAGCAGATCGCCTATCTGTCGGAGCGCGTGACCCTGTTGCCCGGCGACATCGTGCTGACCGGCACGCCCGCAGGCACCGGCGCCGAGCAGGACCGCTTCCTGCGGCCGGGCCAGACCATTCGCATGTGGATCGAGAACATCGGCGAGACCCGCAACCGGACGGCGTGAGGGGCTGGATAGGCCGGTTAACCGAACATTAGTCACATTCCAAGGATCGCAACCCACAAATTACGCAATAGGTTAAGATCATTGGGCTCACTCCATCGGAACTAAGCCCATGATCCGACTTAGGCACATCTGCGCCCTCGCCGCCTTGATCCTGACCAGCGACGCCTTGCGGGCCGCTGACTTCGACCTGCAGACCACGCCCTCGCGTCCCTCGGCGGATTTCAGCGGCGTGGGGTTGGGTGTCGATGCGGGCGTGGGGCTGGGCTCCACAGGCGGCGGAAACGCCTCGGGCGCCATCGGGGGCGCGCATGTCGGCTATAACTTTCAGGCCAATCGACTCGTTGGCGGCGCAGAGGCCGACTTCCTGACCTCGGGGATCAAATCCGGCAATCTGGGCGCAAACTCCTTCCAGCAGAACTTCCTGTCCTCCGCGCGCGTGAAGACGGGCTGGGCCTTTGGCGATCTGCTGGCCTATGGAACCATCGGCTGGGCCTATTCCACCTCGAAATTCACCGATTCCACCGGCACGTCGAACAAGTCGATCAAGGGAACGGCCTATGGCGCGGGCGCGGAATTCGCGTTGACACGCAACATGTTCCTGCGCGCGGAATATCTGCGCTACGACTTTGGCGCGCAGACCTATGTGACGCCCCTGAGCTCCAGAACCATGAGCACAAACACAAATCTGCTGCGCGCCGGGGCGAGCGTGCATTTTTGAGGCGGCGCAGGCCGCGCCCCTCCCTTTGCGAAACCGGCGTTTGACTCTATGCTCCCTGCAAACCTGATGGCCTTCAAGAGCCGTCGGCATTGTAGACGGGGACTACATGACGTTGACGACATCCACAGAATTGAAAGCTCAGCCCACGCCGCGCGCCGAGGTTGAAATCACCACGACCATGGAAGGCACGCCTGGCGGGACCTTCATGCGGCAGTTCTGGACGGCGGTGGGCGTCTCCAGCGATGTGGCGCCCGGCCGCGCCAAGCCGATCCGCATCATGGGGAATGATTACACCCTCTATCGCGGCCAGTCCGGCCATGCGCAGGTGATCGACGCGCGTTGCCCCCATCGCGGCGCGCCCATGCATCTGGGCTGGGTGGAGGAGGACGCCATGCGCTGCGTCTACCACGGCTGGAAATTCAGCTGCGATGGCGCCTGCATCGACCAACCTGCGGAAGAGGCCTCCTACAAGGACAAGGTGCGCATCGGGACCTATCCCACGCGCGAACATCTGGGCGTGATCTTCTGCTTTTTCGGCACGGGCGCGGAGCCCGCCTTCCCGCCCTTCCCCGAGCCGCCAGGCGAGGGCGTCATCGACGTCTGGCCGGTCTATGAAGTCCCCTGCAACTATCTCCAGTGTTTTGAAAACACCATGGACGAGGTGCATGTGGCCTTCACCCATGCGCCCGGCGGCTCCCACGCCAAACTGTCCCATGACCTGCCGATCATCACGGCGGAGGAGACCGATTGGGGCCTCATGCGCTATGGCCGCCGCAAGAGCGGCAACGTGCGCCACACTCTTCACTACGCGCCCAATATCGTGCGCGTGATCGTGCCGCCCCTGTCGGGCATGAACGGGGTGGGCGGCTGGCCGGAGATCATCTTCAGCTTCACGCCGGTGGACGACGAGAACTGCCTGTGGATCATCACCAGCAAGGTCTATGTGACCGGCGATGACGTGGCGAAATTCCATGCCCAACTTGCCGAGTTGAACCGCCTGCGGGCGGAGGCGCCGCCGATCATGGACGTGGTGCGGGACATCTGGAGCGGCAAGATCGCCTATGCGGACGTCACCCATCCCGATCTCGCGGTGGTGCAGGACATTGCGGTGCAGGCGGGGCAAGGGGTGATCGAGGATCGTTCGGCGGAGTTCCTCGGACGCTCCGACTCGGCCATAGTGGCGTGGCGGCGCATTCTGCGGCGTGAACTGCAACTCATCGCGGAAGGCAAGCCGCACAAGACCTGGTCCACGCCGCCAGACCACATCACGCCCGCGCTGGGCGTCTGAACCACGCATTCAGAATGAAAGCGGCCCGCAGAGGCCGTCAAAACAGGGGGAAAACATGACAGGATTCTGGGCGAACAGATGGTGGGTCGTCGCGGCCTCCGCCTGCGGTTTGATCGTGGGCACGGGCTCCGTGGTGATCTTCAGTTTCGGCATCTTCCTGAAGCCGGTTTCAGAGGCTCTGGGGATCAGCCGCGGCGACTTGTCGTCGGCGCTCTTTTTGAGCGCCAATGTCACAGCCTTCACCTGCCTTGCGGTGGGCTGGCTGCTTGACCGCTTCAGCGCCCGCGCCGTCATGCTGCCGGGCATCGTGCTCTTCGCCCTGATGATCGCGGGCATGGGCTTCATGCAAGCCGACGCAGTGGGCCTCATCTACGTGATCTTCGCCGCCGCAGGCTTCTTCGGCGCGGTGCAGACGCCGCTGCCCTATTCGGCTGCTGTGTCGAAATGGTTCGACCGGGAGCGCGGCCTGGCGCTGGGCCTCGCCACGGCGGGCGTAGGCCTGGGCACAGTGCTGATACCCCAGCTCGCAGGCGCCCTGATCCGCAATTATGGGTGGCGCGAAGCCTATTTCGGGTTGGCCGTCGCAATCCTGGTTCTGGCCTTCGTGCCGGTCATGGTCTTCATCCGCGATCCCGTCGCCGCCGATGCGGAGGAGAGCGCCGTGGCGCGCGGCGCGGCGCCGGGCGTGGAGGCGGGGCTGGCCCTGCGCAGCTGGCGCTTCTGGGCCCTGACCATCGCCTTCTTCCTTGGCGTCATGTCCATCAATGGCACCATCGTCCATATTGTGCCTCTTCTCACCGACCGGGGCGTCCCGGCGCCGGTCGCCATCGGCCTGATGTCCGCGGCGGGGCTGGCGATCATCATCGGGCGCATCATCTGCGGCTGGTGTCTTGATCGCTTTCACGGCCCCTATGTCGCCGCATGTTTCTTCCTGCTGCCGATGGGGGGCATCGCCCTGCTGTCCCGCGGATGGGACATGCCTTGGCCCGTCATTGGCGCAGCCCTCTGCGGCGCTGGCATCGGCGCGGAGGTCGATCTCATGGCCTTCTTCATCAGCCGCTATTTCGGGCTGAAGGCCTATGGGACCATCTATGGGGTCACCTTCACGCTCTTCAACGTAGGCACGGGCCTTGGCCCCGCGCTGAGCGGGCGCGGGTTCGATTATTTCCACTCCTATGTCCCGGTCTTCATGGGCTATGAGGCGGCGCTGGCGATCACCTGCCTGCTGCTGATCGGCCTTGGACCCTATCCCTATCCGGCCTTGCGCAAGCTGCCGGAATCCGCGCCAGCCGAACCGGCGCGCGCCGCCTGACATGAAAGCGTGCGGGCCACGCCGGCACGCTACATCCCTGCGATTGAGGAGCTGAACCATGCGAGTCGGTCTGGTCGGTCTGGGACGCATGGGCGGCGCCATGGCGGCGCGCCTCGCCTCCTTCGACATTCATGCGACCTGTTGGGATCAATCCGAACAGGCTTGCGCCCAGGCGGCCGGACGCGGCGTGACGGTGGTCGCAAATCCATGCGCCGTGGCGCAGGCGAGCGATCTGATCATCACCACCATCACAGAGGACGAGGGCGTACGCGGCCTCTTCGCCAGGCCAGGAGGCTTTTGCGAGGCTGATCCTGGCGGCAAGCTCTTCATCGAGATGAGCACCCTTCGCCCGCAAACCGTGCGCGAGCTGGCGCCCATGCTGGAAGCCAGAGGCGCAGGGATCATGGATTGCCCGGTGCTGGGCACGGTGCCCGCCGCGCAGGGCGGCCAGCTCTTCGGGCTTGTGGGAGCCAGCGAGGCGGATCTGGCGCGCGCGAAGCCGCTGCTGGAGAAGCTGACGCGCGCTTGCGTCCCCATGGGACCCATTGGCGCCGGTCACGCCATGAAGCTCGCCTTCAATCTGGCCATGGCGAATTTCATCAATGGCGTCGGCGAGGGCCTGGCCATGGGCGCGGCCCAGGGTCTAGATCTCGCCAAGATGATGGGCGTGTTCATGAACTCGCCGCTCACCAATGTGGTGCTGCAGAACAAGGTGGACAATTTTCTGGGCAAGGATGCGCCTCTGACTCTCGACATCCGCACCCTGCGCAAGGACATGCAATCAGCCCTTGCCGCAGGCGCCAGCGTGGGCGCGCCCATGGCAGCCACTGCGGCGGCGCTCACCGTGCTTTCCGCCGCCGTGGCCGCAGGCTGGGGCGACCGCGACATCGGCGACATCGCCCCCTTCATCCGCGATGAGCTGACGCAGAGATTCTAGAGCCCCCTCGCCGTCGTAAAAAAGCCGCCACGCATGGACGCGGCGGCTCGACGTTGTCGAAAGCGACTGGTGGAGGCGATCAGTCTTCGGCGACATCAATCAGGGTGCCGTCGGGATCGCAGAGCTGCAGCGTTCCGAGCGGGCATTTGGCGAAGAGCGCGAGGCGGGCCTCACCCTCCGAATCGAAGGCGATGGGCTTCGGCGACAGGATAGGATTCTGCCGCGTGACGTCGGCGATATGCGCCTGCAGCTTCTCGATGCTGGGCACGCGGAAGCCGATGTGATCCATCCCGGGCTGTTCGATGCCCGCGCCATTGAAGGACGAGATCTTCCAGGGTTGGATGACCATGGTCACACGCCCGTCAGTGAGCATATAGCCGCCCTCCTCGGTGCGCGCGTTGCTCAATTCAAGGTCGAAGATATCGTGATAGAACTCCGCCAGTTTGTCGGCGTCGCGCACGCGCATCGCGAAATGGCTGATGGTGTTGTCCTGCCGCCAGCCCTCCATGGCGTAGACCTCGGCGCGATTTTTGTCGCGCTGCTGGCCAAGATCAAAATAATTGCCTGCGGGATCATGGCAGCCGAAGCTGGTGAAGGGCCGGTTGCCCGGACGTTTCACGAATTCGATATCGGGATATTTGCGCTCGCATTTGGTGCGCACGGCGTCGAGATCCTCCACCTGGATGCCGAAATGATCGAGCCCCGCCTTGCGGCCGCCACGGCGGGGAATGAGCGTCATGCCAGTATAGCCGTCGCCCACCGAAATGGCGGAGAGTTCGCGCGCCGTGTCGCCTGACGACTTCATGCCGAAAATGGCGCGGTAGAACATGCCCAGATGCGTGTAGTGATCGGTGGTGATGGCGAGGTGGTTGAGTTTCGAGCCCATATCTACTCCCGTTGGTGATTGCGATGCTTCAGTAGTAGCGGTTGATGATGATGTCCTTGATCAGGGCCAGACTGTCCTGATCGATGGTCATGGCGCGCGTCATCATCGCGGCGACCTCGCCGCCGCTGGCGTAGCCAACGGAAAGCTTCGAGCGCTTCATCTCCTCGATGAAATCGGGATCCGTGAGGATGTCGCGCAGCACTGCTCGCAGATAGTCCACGCGGTCCGACGGCGTGCCCGGCGTGATATTGATGACGCGACCAAGGCTGGCGATCCCGGCGCGCCAATCGAGCAGCCTGCCCGCCTCGGGCGTCACATTCGCCGCTTCGAAAACGGTGGGCACATCCGGAAATTGCTCCGCGCGCGTGCGCGCAAGTGTTACGGCGATGCGCATGCCGCTTGAGGGACCATAAAGCGCCGCCGCCTCGCCGGTGACCACGCGACCGTCAACCTCGCCATTCTCCATGGCGATGTTCATGCCGCCCGTGCCCTTGTAGCCAATGATCATCCGGGCCTTCATGCCGGTGGCGTAGGCGAGCAGGGCCTGGAAGTCCGTATTGCTGTCCACCTTGCTCTCGCCTGTCCAAAGCACAGGTCTGTCAGAGGCGATCATGTCCTTGAAGGTCTTGAAAGACGATTTCGGGCCGATCATCGCGACCTTGCTTTCGGCGCTGACGCGCGCGAGCCAGACTTGCCCCAGGGGATCATAGTTGACGCCCGGTTCACCCATCAGGGCGGCCATGGAGAGCCCCTCGCCGCCCACCAGAAGGATGCTCAGACCATCGGGCTTGCTCACCATCAACCGGTTCATCGCGACCCGCCCGCCAGCCGAAGGCTCGTTGATGGTGACCACGCGCGCGCCAGTGGCCTTTTCCAACCGGGCGCCAATGGCGCGCGTATAGGTGTCAAAGCCTCCGCCCGGGCTGCCCATGGTGAAGAACTGGAGCTGCTTGTTTCGATAAAAGGCGGCAGGGCTCTCCTGCGCCTTCGCGGCGCCAGCTAGGAAAGCCGCCAACGTGAACGCTGCAAAAACTGCGCGCACGATTCACTCCGCCCGATCAAAGCGATTGCTGATGACAGGCTCACCGCCATCGGCCCGGATATCCTTCCGGGTCACGTAATCGATGATCTTGGTCGTTTCCTGAGAGCCGGAGCGGTGCCCCATCAGAATCATGGGACCGGTTCCGGTGTTCTCCAGCTTGTAGAAAGATCCGCCCGTGATCAGGGCGACCATGCCCGGATCCAGCGCCTGCGAGGTCCCGTTGGGGAAGGACATGGTGCACTGGCCCTCAAAACAGGTGAAAACCTGATCTTCGTTGTGGCAGTGCATCTCGTCGTGATCGCCGGGGTTAGGATAGTAATGCACCCAGGCGTGCAGTTTGCGGGTATTCATCACCACAGTGCGCTTCTTCTCACGCAACGCGACTTCCCTGGGATTGATGAATGTAATCGCCATGCCAAACCTCCCCCGCCGCCCTGTTTCGAGCGTTCTTGAGTCGAGCCTAGAACACGGGGCGGGCGAGTCAAGCGAGGCGCCTGCCGCCCCCGGTTATGATGCGACCAGTTCAAAAGCAGTTGGGAGGATGTCCGGGAGACGCAAAATAATGGGAGGCTTCTCACAAAGCAACGCTTTAAGAAAAAACTATCTCATAAAAAGAAACAATTTTAAAAATACAGATTAATACAGTTGTAAAAGCCATCCGCGCTTGCGGGGATCGAGATTTTATTGGTAACAATTTGATCTGCGAATATGTGCGAGGATGAGAGATCGCGTGGAAGCAACATCAAAAATCGACATTCACGATCACGCTGATCATCAGGACCCTGCGCCGAAGTCGCATCGTTTGCTCGACGGCGGCGCCATCGTTTTTCTGGCGACAGTCGTTGTTTCCTTGATCAGCATCGCCTTCCTGGCGCTCAACATCTTCGCCGCCGCCCATCATCTTGAACTGGCGAAACGCAACGCGGAAACAGTCGCGCGCGTCCTCACGGATGTGGGCGTCAAGCGCAAAGCCGGTCAGCCAGAAGTCGCCGAGTGTCATTTGCGCCCGGAAGATGCGGGCAAGTTGAACTGGGGGCCCTGCTGGGAAGCAATCGCGAAACTCCCGGAGATCGCGAAACTCGCAAATCCGCTTCAACCCGAGAATGACGTGTTCGGCCCCCCCTGCGATGGGTCTGACGAGAGCATTGGCCGGATCACCATCGAAAAGGGCACGCCCTGGTTCTCCGCCGGCACAACTGGCGTCACCTATGCGGCGAGCGATGCTGAAGACTCCATCGTCACAGAGACGCCCCTGCGCGTACAGGTTTGCAACCGTTGGGGCGAGGCCGTCAAAGTCCAGGAGATCAAGTTTTGACCGCGCCCTCCCCGACACCTGAAAACGACGTTCCGGGAAAACCTGCGCGCCCAAGCCTCGGTCGGCGCATTTATTCGTTTCTGCTCGACCCTGACGTTAAGGGAAATCTTCAGGGGCCTATCGAGAACTTCGTCGCCTGTCTGATCATTCTGAACGTCGGCTTGATGCTGCTGGAGACCATTCCGCAGGTCTACGAGCCCTATGCGAAGCTGTTCCATTTCATCGATACGACGTCGATCTTCATCTTCACTCTGGAATATGTGGTCCGTTTCCTTCTCTCCCCATACCAGAGGGGGATGGAGGACAAACGGTTCCCCCGCATCTCCTATGCGTTATCGCCTTTTGCGGTGATCGACCTCCTGTCGATCCTTCCCTTCTATCTTTCGGCCTTCATCGCGCTTGATCTGCGTATTCTGCGCGTCTTGCGTCTGCTGAGACTGCTGAAGCTGTTTCGCGTGCTCATCCCCGCGTGGAAGGAGTTTCGCCAGCTTAACAAGGGACGCACATTCCGTCAGCATGTACACGCCATCGTCTGGCCTTCCAGGTTTGGCGGGCAGATCCATCACTTCTTCGATCTTTTCATCATCATATGGGTGGTTCTGTCAGTCGTGTCCGTGCTGCTGGAGACAGTGGAGACCGTTCACTATATCCTCGCCATGGAATTCGCGATCCTCGACTCCGTCGCAGTCGCGATCTTCACGACCGAATATCTGATGCGCATGTATTCCTGCGTGGAAGATCCAAGGTTCCAGTCGGCTTATGCGGGGCGTGCGCGATACGGGTTCACCCCGGGCGCGGTGATCGACGCGCTTGCCGTCATGCCCTTCTTTCTCGAAGCGCTGCTGCATCATCTCTTCGATCTGCGCTTCTTGCGAATTTTCCGCATGTTGCGACTGCTCAAGCTCACCCGCTTCAGCGACGCGACCAAGCTTGTCTGGGACGGCATCAAACGCGAAGCGGGAACCATCGGCGCCTCGTTCTTCGTGCTGTTGCTCGTCATCATCCTCTGCGGCAGTCTTGGCTACCTGCTGGAGCACGCCGCGCAGCCTGACAAGTTCGAGAGCATTCCAGGCGCCATCTATTGGTCGGTGATCACCCTGTCCAGCGTGGGCTACGGCGACATTTCCCCGATCACGCCCATGGGCCGCTTCATCACCTCGTTAATGGCGCTCTTGGGCATCGCGCTCGTCGCCATTCCCTCTGGTATTCTATCGGCGGCCTTCACCGATCAGCTACGCATCGAACGCGAAAATATCGGCGCTAAGATCGCAGCCATGATGAGCAAAGGCGACGCCAATACGGATGAACAGGCCTTGCTTCAGGATGACGCCAGAAGGCTCCACATCACGGACGCCGAACTGGACGCCATGATAAAATTGGCCGAGCGTAACCGGTTGATGGATAAAAACATCAGAACCGAGTTCAACCTCAACGCGGCCAGCCAGGATGGGGATCTCGCCTTCGAGCAGTTCCGCAGTCTGGTCAGTCAAATGAAACAGATCGTCTACATCGCGGACCAGAAACTGGAGAGCGTCATCCATGCTGATGGTGAGGCCTCCAATCTTGAGAAGTCCATCTTCGAACAAATCGCCGCGCAAAAAGCGTCAAGCAAAAGCAGTTGACGCCTGCGATGATTGAATAAAGGGGCCTCGACGAACGCATCAAGCGTCTGTCGGGGCCCTTTTTATTGGAAATATTTGCGCGCCCGTTGCTTGGACGCGGGCGAGGCCCCCAGCGCCCGGTTGACCGCAGCGGACAGAACCTCCGCGCTGACAGGGTCGATTTCAAGATTGTTGACCGCCGCCTCCTTGCGGAAATCCGCATCATTGAGCATGTCGGCGAAAGCCTTGCGCAGCGCCGCCACCCGCTCGGGCGGCGCGCCGGGCCCTGCGGCGAAGGGATGCCCAAGGGTGTCTCCGGCAGTGACGATATCCAGAACCTCACGATCCTCGGCGCTGCGAATGAATTCATTCACGCTTGGCGCGCCCGGAAGATCCTTGGGCGTCGGACCCGAATAAACGAGGACGTTAAGTTCCTTGTTGGCCACCCAATTGGGTTTCGAGGCCTTCATGCTGGACCATGAACCCGCGCGGCCTGACACCTCGCCCCGCTCCATGGCCAGATCCAGCGCGCCGGAGCCGGTATAGCCCAGCACCATCTTGAACCTTGTACCCAAGAGATCATTGAGCATGACAGGAAAGGACAGGGTGATGCCAGAGGATCCGACTGCGCCTACGATCACCTCCGTCTGGCGCGCCTGTTCGATGGTGGTCACGCCTGTCGTTTTCCAGGTCACCATGGTTTCGACGGTCGGCGCGATGGAGCCGATCCACTGGAAACGGGCCGCGTCGAACTTGACCCCATCGACGCCAACCGCCTGCGACGTCGGCAAGCCATTCTGGATGAGGCCGATATAGGTCCCGTCCTGCAGGGCGACATTGTAGAGGAAATTGGCCATGACGAGACCGGTGGCGCCCGTCATGTTCTGCGGGATCACATTGGGTTTTCCGGGAATGTATTTGCCGATATGGCGAGCGGTGAGGCGCAATTGCAAATCATATTCGCCACCGGCGCTGACGCCCACGAGAGCATTGACGTTTTTACCCTTGTAGAAATCGGACACGGCGTCCGCCCGGACTGGCGAAAGCCCAGCCACAGGCCCCGCCGCCAGCAAGACGGCGGCGATGACTGACGATGTCTTCATGGCCCTGTTTCCTCTTGATGTTCGCGCCTGCTTCGGACGTCCCTTCGCGGTGCAATCTAATGGATCGCGCCATCTGGCGCCACAAGCGCCCTCCCCTCGCTTTCCATCCACAAGCGAAGAGCCTATCTTGCGGCCAGGCACACAAGAAACTGGAGATACGGATGGCGACGCTCCCCACAGGCGCCAACTTCAAGCGCGCGCAAATCCTTTGGGAACTCGGGCTGCATATCGCGGGAAACCCCGAGACGAAATATGGCGGCAACCGGGACATGTGCATCACGGTGGGCAGCGGCGCAGGCGAAGAGATGAAGCCATGGCTGCGCTTCTCCACGGGCTCGGCCATCATGGCCCATTCGGTGGCCAGGGGCGACATCGACGTGGCCTTCGTGAATCCCTCGGCGCTACTGACCCAGGCCTATCGCGGCACGGGCGTCTTCAAGAACCCCCTGCCCCTGCGCATCATAGCCAATTATCCCAGCGTCGACCGCTTCGTGATCCTGATGCGCTCGAGCCTTGGCTTCAAGTCGCTGCATGATGTGAAGAAGGCGCGCTACCCACTTCAGATTTCGCTGCGCGAAGACCCCACCCATTCGACGCTGGTGCTGGTGGAGCAATTGCTGGCCTTCTACGGCATGAGCCTTGACGAGATCAAATCCTGGGGCGGCGGCGTCCATCCCGCTGGCCCGCCCAATGACAAACGGCGTCTGGCGGGCATTCGCGACGGCTCGCTCGATGCGGTCTTTGATGAGGGCATCAGCATCTGGATCGAGGAGGCGCTCAGTCACGGCATGAGCCTCATCAACCTGGAGCCAGAGGCCTTCGAACATCTGGGCGCCATTGGCTGGCGCAAGGTCAAACTGCGCACGGGCCGTTTCGCCCACCTGCCCGAATATGACTGCATCGACTTCAGCGGCTGGCCGCTCTACGCCCGCGCGGATCTGCCCGAGAAGGTGGCCTATGACATCTGCGCGGCTCTGGGCGCCCGCCACGATAACATGACCTGGGAGAAGGGCACCTATGAGGGGCTGGCACAAACCGGCCGCGAGACCGACGCCACGCCCATGGATGTGCCCATGCATCCGGGCGCTGAACGCTGGTTCCGGGAACAAGGGATCATCTGAGGGCGACGGTGGGGGCGCGGCGGCGCCCTCATCCAAAACCACTCTTGAAATCGGTCGGAATCGGGCGCAGTCTGCCCCATAAAGGGGCGGCCGCGAAGAACCTCCCCATCAAGGGAGGCCGCCGTGAAAGATCTGGTCAAGCAATTCCTGGACAAGGGAATTTCCCGTCGCCAATTGACCGCAGGCCTCGCAGCGTCAGGCATGACGGCGAGCGCCGCCAAGGCCATGGCGCAATCGCTGGCCGCCCCAAGCGCGCCCGCAGTCGCCGCAGCGCCCACCGCCATCCGCGACATGAAGGGGACCGGCGGCGCCCTCTTCACCCAGCAACTCAAGGCGGCGGGCGTCGAATTCATCTTCTTCAATCCCTCGACCGCCGACGCGCCCATCTTCGATTCGCTGGTCAACGAGACCGGGATCCAGCTCATCAAGGGCGTGCAGGAAGGCGCCGTCGTCGCCATGGCGGATGGCTATAGCCGCGCCACGGGCAAGCTCGGCGTCGCCATCGTGGCCAACGTGGGCCTGCCCAACGCGCTCTGCCAGATGGTGAACAGCTGGAAGGACCAGATCCCGATCCTGCTGGCGGCCGCCTCGGTGGGGCAGGAAGCGGTGGGCCGCGAGGCATTCCAGGAATATGAACATATCGAATCCATGACCCAGCCCATCACCAAATGGCACTGGGTCGCGCAGACGACCGACACGATCCCCGAGACCGCCCGCCGCGCAATCAAATATGCGACCACAGCGCCATCCGGCCCGGTCTATCTGTCCTTCCCGGAAAATCTGCTGCGCACGGAAGGGCAAGCCCAGATTTATGACAAGGGCCTCTTCAACGTGCCCATGAACATGCGGCCCGACAAGCAGGATGTGGAGCGCACCGCGCGCATGCTCATCGAGGCGAAGAGTCCCGTGCTCTCCTTCGGCGACGAAGTGACCCTGTGCCATGCGGAAAAGGAGCTGGTGGAGCTGTGCGAACTGCTGGGCCTGCCTGCGGCGGGCGGCAATGGCGCGCTGGGTTTCTGGTCGAAGCCCTTCCCCACGCGCCACCCTCTCTATATCGGCGCCATGCTCAGGCAGATGCGGTTCCCCAAAGCCATCGACGTTCATATCAACGTTGGCTGGAAGCACGGGGAGATCTATATCCCCGGCGCCAAGCAGATCTCGATCCGATGCGACCCCGCCTCGCTGGCGCGCAACGCGCCGGTGGACGTGCCCATCATCGCCGACATTCGCTCCGCACTGATCGACATCATCGATGCCGTGCGCAGCCTCGCGACCAGGGACCGGCTACAACAGATTGCCGCCGAACGCACCGCGCCAATCCGGGCCTATTCGGCCGGACAGGCTCAGGTCATTCAGAAGATCGCAGCCGAACATGCCGACGGCGGTTCGGCGATCCGCATGGAGCGTCTGGGCGTGGAGCTGGAGCAATGGCTCGACAAGGACGCCATCTATGTTTGCGACGTCGATTCCGGCAAGCGCATGGATCCCTTCATGTCCTTTGGCGGGGAGGACAAACGCTACATCGGCACCGGCCCCAACATTCTGGGCTGGGGCATGGCGGCGGGGCTTGGCGTCAAGCTGGCCCATCCCGACAAGCAGGTGCTCTCGGTCGTCGGCGACGGCAGCTTCCTGTTCAGCGGCCCGCAGCCGCTCTGGAGCATCTCACGCTATGAGGCGCCCACAACCTCCATCGTGCTCAATAACAAGAGCTATAATAACGAGCGCAATCGCATCTGGATGAGCGGGGGAACCCAATATCGCCAGGGCCGCGACATGACCTGCTATCTGGGCACGCCCGACGTGAATTACGCCATGGTGGCGCAGGCCTTCGGCGTCGCCGCCGAGAAGGTGGAGAACCCCGCGCAAATCAAGGAGGCGCTCGCCCGCGCCCGCAAGGCCAATATGGACGGCAAACCCTATCTGCTCGACGTCAACATCCAGCGCGATGGGATCGGCATGGCCTCGGCCTGGCATCCCGCCTATTCCATCGCCTCCAAGCGCACGCGGAAGGTTTGATCATGGCTCTTCGCATCACCACAACCCTCGCCTTCACCGCATCCATCGTCGCAGGCGCAGCCTTTGCGCAACAGCCTCAGTTGCCCCCCGGCGAAGGCCGCGACATCGTCGCCATCGCCTGCACGCAATGCCACACGTTCCAGTTCCCCACGACCCTGCGCGAAGGCCCGGCGGGCTGGCGGTTCCATGTGCAGGACATGGTGATACGCGGCGCACAGGTGAACGCCGCCGAAGTGGAGATCCTCGTCAACTACCTCGCCAGCAATTTTGCGCCGGGCGTGAACCTTCCCCCGGCAGTTCCGGTCAATCTGCCTGAAGGGGCCGGCAAGCCGCTGGTCGAACAGAGCTGCATCTCCTGCCACGACCTTCAAAAGATCGGTAACGAGCGGCTGGGACGCAAGGATTGGGACCGGGTCATGGCCCATATGATCGAGCTTGGCGCCCCGGTGAGCCCGGAGGACGCCAAGGTCATCCTCGGCTATCTCCAGGAGAAGTTTCCAGCGAAATAACTCTGGAAAGTCAGCCTGCGTCTCACAAGGTCATCAGATCGCTCGCAACCACAATGGGGCCGCTGTAAGTCTGGCGCGCAGCGTCGATGAAGGCTGCGTCAGGGATGGGCGGATTGGTCTGGGGCCCAATGTGGGAGAAGACCAGCATCCTGGCGTTGGCCATGGTGGCGATCTTGCCTGCGTCTTCGGGTGAGGTGTGCGTCTCGCGCATATGTTTCATGAAAGGGCCGGGATCGCGGTTGCGTCCGCCCTTGCGCAGATATTCCTCCATAATGGTCATGTGCTGAACCTCGTGGACGAGAATATCCGTATCCTTGCCAAGCTTTGCGACGGCTTCGCAATAACCGGTGTCGCCCGAGAAGGTGATGGAGCGGTCGGGCGTATCGAACCTGTAGGCGAAGGCGGGATAGGTCGGCAGATGCTCCACAAGGGCTGAGGTCACTTTGACCAGAGCATCCTGGTGAACAAGGGTCTCAGTCGAGATTTCATGGACATGGATGTCCTTCTCGTATGGACGAACCCCATCCTTGATGCGGTTTTCCATTTCGGGACGGATCATATCGAAGAACCGCTCGGTCATCTGTTGCAGGGGCGGTGGGCCGAAGGCGTCGACGCGACCCAAACGCCCAGCCCCCGCGCCCAATTGCAGCACATTGCCATAATCGGCGGTATGATCGGAATGATGGTGGGTGATGAAGATGTGGCGCACATTGGCGACGGGAACGCCAGACATGGCTATCTGGCGACATGTGCCAGCGCCGCAATCAATCAGATAGGGCGTATCGTCCACGACGACAAGATTGGCGCAAGCTGAGCGGAAGGGATTCGGCGGCGATCCTGCGGAGGTGCCCAGCAGAATCAATTTGCTGCGGCTCTTCTTTGCGCCATCCTGGGCGATGGCGGAGGAAACGGAAGATCCAGCAATGGCGAGACCCGACAGGGCGCTGGCGCCCTGCAGGGCCCCTCTGCGCGTAATCATCGATGACATGGCCTGCTCCCCTTCAGCCGAGCGCTCAGGATATCCCGCCCTGGCTTGAGCAAGATGACATCTCGGCGCGAAGCCTGCAATCTGACGCCCACTCGAAGCCGAGCCATAAGAGGCCCCGGCAGATCACGCGCTCGACGCGACCAGACGCCTCAAGGACGCCACCTTGCCGCGCACAAACGCACGGAACGCGTAGTATTTGCGCTCCGTGAGCCAGAACCATGCGTAGCTGTAGACATACAAGCTGACCAGCAAGGCCAGCGCCTCCAAGCCCTCCTTGAGTCCCATGCGCCCATAAGGAACAAAATGATTCCTCAGCAAGAGCGCGAGCACGATCATCAAAGGCGGATAATGATAGAGGTAGAGGCTGTAGGTGAATTTGGCGAAGAACTTGGACAGGGATAGCCGCTTCGCCTTCAGGGGCGCGCGATCATGGCGATGGGCGTTAATGATCAGGACCACGCTCAAGGCTGTTCCCACAATATGATGGAAGCCCCAGCCATTCGCCCACAGGAGCTCATTGTTGGCGGTCGCCAGAAAGCCGATCATCAGGGACCATGCCAGCCATTTGGGTAGCCATGCGCGCTTCGGCAACCAACACAGGACGCCGAGACACCAGATGGTTCCGTAATGAAGAATGTCGTCTGACACGAACAAAACAGCCCCAACGAAGGCCACCAGAGCGATAAGACGATTGCGCGGACTTTCGCCAAACAGCGCCACGAGGAAGGCGGGGAACATGAAATAATACCATAATTCGCAGGCGAGGCTCCAAAGCGGACCATTGCTGCCAAAGGTTGGCGCCAGAATGGTTTGCAAACCAAAGATGTTTCCCAGAAATATGAGCCAACTCGTTCGCTGGCCCACATAGTCAAAGTCAGAGCCTGTGGAAACGGTCAGCAAAATCTGATCGGAAACAAATCCAATGATCAGCGCCGGGATCAATACAACATAGATGCGCGTGATCCGATCAACGCCATAGTCAAAGACATTTTGCCTCTCGGTTGTGAAACATTGGATCGCAGAGCGCCCAATGAGAAAGCCGCTCACCACGAACAAAAGCATGACGGCGTGATGTCCCAGATACAGGAACTGGAACATGATGAGGTTGAAGAGGTCGAGACCGTCTTCAAACACAAACATCGCCTCGCCAATGTGATTGGCGACGACCAGAAAGGCCGCGAGTGAACGCAGAATGTCCAGAGCGCGGGACAGGGATGGACTGATGGAAAAATCAATGGTGGCGAGATTGGCTTTTGCGCCCTCCAACGCCCCGAACACGGATGTTTTCAATGCGCGCAGGGGATGACGTGGCACTCGACTATATGAATTCGCCCCCATCTGGCCTTCCCCTGATACAGGAAAGCTTATGCAACCCTATATGAATGAACTGCAAGAGACTTGTTCTTATCTTGATCTTGAATTCACAGTCTGCGCGACTTTATGACGTTATATGACAAGAAATATCACAAGACCTAACGTCAAACCTGCTCTCTGACATGAGCTGGACATGTGAGTATGCCGCACCCAGCGGTGAAATCGCCATGATGATCCAGCCCATCCATTCACATTGCAAGATTCGCTTGAGCATCACATCTCCAGCCGCCATTGAGGGGAAAGCCGGCGCGCAGCCTATTCAACAAGTTTGCGTGCTGTGGCTACATCCTCCGTCGAAGCGGCATAGATCAGCGCCAGGAAATCCTCGACCTCCTGCCCCTGCATAGCGTCGACTTCCAGCCGGGATTTCTCGGTCAGATTGAGGAAATCCTTGTCCTTCATGCTCTCCATGAAGGCGTGGCGCAGCACCGCCAAACGATCTGCGGGCACCCCGGGAGGGGCGGCGAAGGATCGGCCCACATGGGTCGGCGACAGCAAAATGGCCAAAGCTCTAGCCTGGGTCGCCGGATCGGCGAAGGCGCCGATCAAGGGCACATCCGGCAGGTCCTTGTGAGGGGCGGGGGCCATCTGCGCGAGGATGCGGATTTTCTTCTCCGCCAGCCACTCCGCCTTGGTGGCCTTCAGGCTCTGCCAGGAATCGCAGACGCCATCGAGCTCGCCCGTCTCCATGGCGAGACGGATGTCGGTGCTTCCGGGATAGCCCGACACAATCTTGATATTGGCCCCCGCCACATGGCGCAGGAGCGCGGTGTTCATATAGCGGATGTCTTCGAGGCCGGTCACGCCGAAGGTCGCGCTCTTGGTCTTGAGGTCCTGCAGGGTCTGCACATCGGATTTGTGCCAGATCGAGCAGACCTGAATATCCTTCGAGGCGCTGCCGAGCCAGGACAGTTTCGAGGGATTGAACTTCACCGTATCGGGCTTCAACAGGGGCGCGATCAACAAGCCATTGTCGAAAATGCCAAAGGAGAGACCATCGCGCGGCGCAGCGTCCTGAAGATAGATGGCGAGCCTGAGGCTGCCCGCCCCCGTCATGTTGCGCACCACCACGGAGGGATTGCCGGGGATATGTTTGCCGATGGCCGTCGCCAGCGCCCGCGCATAGGCGTCATAGCCGCCGCCGGTGGGGAAACCGGCCAGGATCTCCAGGATCTTGCCCCTATAGAAATCAGCCGCCGGCTGAGCCTGAACAGGGTTGGCGAAAAAGGCCCCCAGACCCAATAGACCAAACAAACGCATCATGTTCCCGACAACCATACATGCGCTCCTTGTGGAAGGCTCTCAGCTTCTCCTGCTCATCAAAGGAATGCAAGCGCCGCGCCGTCCCGCCGAGCCCGCCATCTCAGGCCTGTTGTGAATGGTTCATCCCCGAGGCGCCGCATTTCTTCCCCACAGCTGCCCAAAAGATCACCAACAGCCATAGGGCCGCCTTATGTCTGCGGCCATGCGCAGGGGCCAAATCATCATCAATAACCAAGGGCCCTTGTGCCTTTTCAGCATCTGGCGCCGAAAGCCGCCTCAACCTGGCTGAGACGAAGCGATGGCCTCAACGGCATGTGTTTTGCCTTTATTTTCGCAGCGTTTCACTTTGGCTTCGTTCATGAAGCCGCACGTCTGGAGACGATCAGATGGCGAAGAGACATGCGGGCCGCTTCACGCGAATGATATTGGCGGCCATGCTGACTACAGTTGTCGCCATCGGCGCCGGGCGTCGCCAATCGCTGGCGGCGGACACCATCGCCATGGGCGTGATCGGGACCGGTTCCGCCCAGCAATGGGCTCTGTGGATCGCAGATGCAAAGGGCTACTTCGCGCAGAATAATTTGCAGGTCGAAATCGTGGTGACGCCTTCGGCGGCGGCGGTCATGCAGCAGATCATCGCCGGCTCGATCCAGATTGGCACAGCGGGGCTCACCAGCCCCATGCGCGCCATCGATCAGGGCATTCCGGTCGCGGTGCTGGGCATCGAGACCCAGGCGCCGCCCTATTCGCTCTGGAGCAAGCCGACGGTGAAATCCATCGCGGACCTGCGCGGCAAGACCATCGTGGTTGGCGGCGCCAAGGACATCACGCGGACCTATCTGGAGCGCATGGTGATACCCGGCGGCGTACCCAAGGACGCCTATGACCTGACCTATGCGGGCAGCGCTTCCGCCCGCTTCGCGGCGCTTGCGGCAGGCGCGGTGGACGCGGCTCTCCTGAACCCGCCTTTCAACTTCAAGGCGCAGGCGGCGGGCTTCACCAATCTGGGCAATCTGACCGATACGGTGCAAATGCCCTTCACCGGCTATGTGGTGGGCTCAGCCTGGGCCAAGGCGCACAAGCCCATGCTTACCAGCTTCGTGACGGGCATCGCCAGCGGCGTCGACTGGTTCAATGACGACGCCCATCGGGCAGAGGCCGTGGATATCCTGCAGAAGGTTTCCAAGGCTGAACGTGCGGATGTGGAGGCGACCTACGACCTCTACCGCAAGCTGCAGGTCTTCCCGCGCAAGGGTTCCCTGGCCGCCAGCCAGATCGACACGATCATCAAGGCGCTGCAGGACGTGGGCGAGCTTGACGGTTCGCCCGACCTCGCCCGTTTCATAGATCCGCAGATCGCCGCCATCGTCGATGGCGTCAAATGAACGGATTGCGGGAATGTGAAATCAATGCCTCAATGGAAAGGATGGTCGCCAGCCCGGCGCAACCATACAAGAGGCCAGTCCAATGATCGTTCGCAAACAACCCGACGGATCGCTGCTTCTCGTCAACCAGAGCGACCACGCCAAGCTCTCGGGCATCCTCGCGGCTCATTGGGGCAATGCGCAGTTCATGGTTCCCGACCCGCGGGAATCCTTCATCAGGGCCGCCGCGCTGCATGATTGCGGATGGTACAGTTATGAGACGCGCCCGATCTATGATCTGGAGCGCAAGGCGCCGCCGAATTTTCCACAGACGCCCCTCGACGCCCAGCAACTCGCCGCCTTCCAGGGTGGGCTCGACTGGCTCTGGAACATCGATCCCTATGCGGGCCTGCTCATCAGTCGCCATCGCACGGGTCTGTGGCGCAGCCGCTATCATGCGGTGGCCTATCCCGCTGGCGGCTCGGCCCGCGTGCTGACGCCGGAGGTCGAGGCCTTCATCGCCTTTAACGAGCAAAAGCAGGAGGCGGCTCTGGCCTCCCTGGATCGGGCGCGCTTCCTCGTGAATTACCAACTCTTGCAGATGCTCGATCTGATGTCGCTCTTCGTCTGCACCTCCGACCCCAAAGAAGACAGGCTGGAGCATGTGCCCGTATCCTATATGGGCGATGGCAAGGATGGCGTCGTCATGACCATGGCCGCCCATGGCGATGGACGGGTGAAGGTCACGCCCTTCCCCTTCGACCGGCAGGAGGTGGAGACGTCCTTTGTATATCGCCACATTCCTGCGCAGGATTTCGCTTCGCAGGAAGAGTTTCGCCGCGCCTATTTCGGCGCTGCGCCAAAGGTGATGACCTTCACCTTCGTATGAAGACGCCCATTGCGGGCGGTAGGAGATGAGGCATGCTTGAAATCAACATTCCCGAAGTGGTCGCGGAGTTCACGCCGGTCTATCTTGAGTATCAGAAGGCCGTAGACACCAACGACTTCGAGACAATGAACAAGCTCTTCTGGAACAGTCCCCAGACCGTCCGCTTCGGCCCGGTGGGCACCTTGATCGGCTATGACAAGATCTCATCATATCGTCGCGAACGCCTGGGTCATGTGAGCGCCGAGCGCGCCTTGCGCAATACGGTCATCACCACATTTGGCCGCGACTTCGCGGCGACGAATACAGAGACCCTGAAAGCAGGTTCAACTGTTATCGGGCGCCAAAGCCAGTCATGGATCAGAACCGATAAGGGCTGGCGCATCGCCTCGGCCCATGTCTCCGACCAACCCGGCACATAGGCCAGGGCCCGTCCCATCCACGGTCGGCGTCATTCAATCAAATTGATCTTCTTGTCGTTGCAAAGATTCACGCCCTCATGCTGCTCGGGCGCCCCGTCGGTGAATTCGAGCCAGACCGTAAAAGCGCATCCCAGGGCGATGGGCACCTCGACCTTCACGCTGGCGCCGCTTTGCAGCGCTGGCTTGATCGCCAGCGGTTTGGCGTCTTCCCGGTTCGGCGCCAGTTTGAATTCCACCAAGGTGAGGACCCGCGCGTTTGTGACCTCGATCTCGTTGAATGTCGGCTTTGCTTTTTGACGCTGGGCTGCAGGCGGATGGTTGGGGGGCATGGGAATGATGTTTCCCGCCGGCTGGCTCTCCTGCGCGGGCGCCGCTTCCGCGCTGACCGGGGCTTCATCGACGGTGGCGGGCGCCGCCTCTACAGGCGCTTGTTCGGGAATGATCTCGGGTGCCGGAATGACCGATGGGGTCAGCGTACGATTGGTCGGGGGCGCGTCGGGCCGCATCCAGTCAAAGGGGAAAGGATCCTTGCGGGGCGTTTGCGCGAAGGCGCAGGCGCTGCAGAAAAGAAGGCAGATCGCGTTAGCAATAACATGGCTCAACACGTCGCTTTTACGCACAGCCACCCTCATTCTCCGCGGAGCCCATGAATGGGCCTTCAATAAATGCAAGAAGCGCCCTGCTCCCTCCAGAAACAGGTAGCACATCATAGGTCCAGACAAGCCCGATTCTTCTTGTACGCTTTCAACATAACGTAACTTTTTCAGAAAATGCGCGAATGGCGGTTCATCACGAGAAACCGTCATCCGCTGCGAGAAGTCTGACGGGATTGCGAGCTGTGCAGACCGAAGCTTGATCCGCGCGCCCTATTTGATGAAGGCGGAGAACAGATCGTCCGTTTCCGCTTTCGTCAGGGGCTTGGGCAGGAACTTCAGGGTCACCGCATCCGCCATGGCCTGATCGAGACCGCCAAGCCGCTTCAAGTCGAGGCTCGCCTTGTCGGGATAAAAATCAGAGCGCGTGACGCGGATTTCGTTCAGCGAGGATCCATAGAATTTCGTGAAGACATCCAGCGCCTCCTCGCCCCTATACATCCACTCCAGAGTATCTCCATAGGCCGCCAGAAAGCGCTTCACCAGATCGGTCTTGGCGATGAATGTGAGATTCCCGACATGCATGCGCGCGGTCATGGTCCGATATTCGGGAATGTCGCTGTAGCGTGCGATCAGGCGGATGCGCTTCTGCTCGAGGGCTTCGATGCCGAAGGGAACAGCGGACCAGCCAATATCGATCTGTCCGGACATGACCTGTGTGAAAGTATTGGGCGGCGTGCCAGTGGGTACGGCCTTCAGGGCCCCGCCATTCATTTCGATGAGCTTCAAAGTCGCCAGATGGGACGATGATCCCAGCGCGGAGAAGCTGATGGTCTTTGCAGCCGAATCTTTCAGGGACTTGATCGGCGAGTCCGCTGGCACATACCAATAGATGTCCTGCGCATTGGTGATGGAGGACGCGATGGGACGAATGGGAGCGCCTTTCGAAAAGGCGCCGAAGACGGCTGAGGTCCCGGTGGCGACCGCCACATCGACGCTCCCTGCGATCAACGCCTGCAAGGTCTCGCCCCCGCCCGATGTATAGAGCGTCTCGACCTTGATGCCATGTTTTTCAAAGATCCCGGCGGCCTGACCGATATCCGCTGGCGAGGTCTCCCAACAGCCGCGCTGGGGGATGGCGACGCGCACCAGATCAAGGGCGAAACTCTGCGTGGCCACGATAAACGTGCTGATCACACCAACCAGTAGGGCTGCACATGCGCGAAGCTGCATGGTTCGATCCTCCCTCGAAGGGCCGTCTTTGCGCGGCCATGGGGTGAGAGTGTCAGAGGGCGGGTGCGCCGGCAAGGGGGGTGGGCAGGGAAGTCCGAACCTTCATCGCGCGTCGGCGGGAACCTCAACCAGCTCCCCCCGCGCAGGACACTCCTTGTCGATGAAATATCCCCGCGCGAAAAGAAACTCGAAGCCGTCGATCAGGTCCGCGAAGCGGGGGCGGGCGAAGGGCATGTTCTGCACGGCGGAGAAGAACAGGGTCTTGTCGGGGCTGATGAGGAAGAGGCCGGGCTCGCAACAGATCGGCGGCTCGGGAAGCCCCTCCTTGCGCGGGCGGCCCTCAGTCAGGAACAGGCCCCAGTCGCGCGCGACGCGGGGCGAAAGACCATAGCCAATACGCAGGTGTTTCAGACCCCAATCGGCTTGCGTGCGCTCCCCGCGCGCCGCCTCGTCGCAGGAGATCGCCACGGTGGTGACGCCACGCTTGTCGAATTCGCCCAGCATGGCGTCGAGTTCGACCAGATATGCGTTGCATTGCTGGCAATGCAGGCCACGATAGAAAACCACCATCGAGAACAGCTTCGGCTGATCCTGCGCCAGATCATAGGCTCCGCCGCCCGCGAACGGCACGACGAGGCCGGGCACCGGTTGGCGCGGGATGATGGGTTTCAGATCTGTCATTTCAGGGTCAATCCTCAGGCCTGCCAACCTGCGCCCGTGCGCGCCGTAATTTCGTCATAACGCTTGGGTGAAACGCCGGGGCTCGTCATCAGCGACACCAGCCAGGTCACAATGAAGGACAAGGGACAGGTGATGATGGCGGGCGCCCCCAGATTCACGATGGCGGAAGATTGCCCCAGCATCTGCATCTGCACCAGAGGGCCAAGGTAGAGGAGCAGCAAGCCGCCGCCGAGCCCCGCGAAAAGGCCCGCCACCGTGCCGCTATAGGTGAGGCCCCGCCAGTACAGCGACAGGATCAGCGCCGGAAAGATCGTGCTCGCCGCTATGGTCGCGGAGATGGCAGAGAGCACGAAGATGTTCTGCCCCTCCACCATGATCGCCAGCAGCACGCCGCCAAGACACAGAAGCACCGTGGCGATCTTCGCCACCCGGAACTCCTCGGCGTCATTGGCCTTGCCCCCGCGCACCACGCCGATCCAGAAATCATGGGCCAGCGCCGCCGAGCCCGCCAGCAGGATGCCGCAGACCGCAGCAAGGATCGTCGCAAAACAGACCGCCCCTACAAAGCCCAGCAGAATGGCCCCGCCATAATGATCGGCAAGCAGGGGCACGGCCATGTTGCCGCCCCGATCCGCAGCGCGCACCGCATCAGGGCCAAGCACCGCCATGATGCCATAGCCGAGGAATACGAACATGATGACACAACAGCCGATGATGACGGAGGCGAGCAACAGGGACCGGCGCGCCACGCCTGGGTCGGGCACGGTGTAGAAACGCAGCAGCACCTGCGGCAGGCTGGTCACGCCGATGGTGGAGGCGAAGCCAAGCGCGAAAAGCTCCAGCGGCGGCATGCCCCCCGGGCCCAGCACCTTGGCGCCGGAACGCGCCACCGCCGCACCCAGCACCGCGCTCGGCGACCAATCGAAATTGGCGAGCACAAGACCCAGCAACAGGAAGGTGATGAAGAGCAGAAGAACCATCTTGATGATCTGCACCCATGTTGTCGCAATCATGCCGCCAAACAGCACATAGACCAGCATGAAGACGCCGATGAGCGCCACCGACAGGGAATAAGAAAAGCCGAACAGCAGTTTGATCACCGCGCCGGCGCCCGCCATCTGGAAGGTCAGGATGGTGAAGATGCTGACGATGGTGACAAGCGCCGTCCAGCCCTTGATGCGCGAATCGCCCAGCCGGTATTCGATCACATCCGCAAAGGTGTATTTGCCCAGGGCGCGCAGGGGCTCGGCGAACAAAAACAGCATGATCGGCCACGCCACAGTCATCGCCACCGCAAAGACGATGGCGTTGAAGCCTGACAGGGCGGCTATGCCCGTGACGCCAAGGAATGCGCTGGCGGCGACGAAATCGCCCGCCAGCGCCAGACCGTTCTGGGTGGTGGTGATGCGATGGCCCGCAGCGAAAAATTCGTTGGCGGACTGGGTTCGCCGCGCCGCCCACCAGGTGATGGCGAGAGTCAGGGCCACGAAGACGAGGAAGAAGATCATCGCATTTTGCGCGCCTGTACCGCTCATGATCGCCTCGCATTGTCAGCATCGTTGCGATTGGCCTGCGCCACATAGAATGCGGCGAGGATGAGGGCCGCGAAAATCACGCCCGCGCCGAGCAGCAGCCCGGGGGTCAGATTGCCGCCGATGGGAATGGACATGGCCTGTGGCGCGAGCACCACGGCGAAGAGATAGCTGAAATAGATCACGCCCAGGATCAGCGTCAGCGTCCAGCCAATGCGCCGCTGACGACGCGCAGCCATATGCGATTCTGACGCGCGCGGGTTTACTCCGTCGTCCGACGCCATGGTCACCTCCCTTATTATTAAAGGTAGAGTAACACGAAAGGGAGCCTTGGCAATCGGCAGTCGTGGCTTTCCGGGGAATTATCGACGCAACGCGCCTATCGCTTCTGCCCGCGAACGATGTAGTCGGCGATGAATTCCTTATCTTCCGCAGAGATGGTCAAGGCGTTGACGACTTCGCTCTGCACATTGTCGCCCGCTTCATAGTCAGGCACAAAGCCTACGGTCTTCATGGCGTCAGCAGCGTAATCAGAGTCTGTGGCGAGCTTCCGAACAGCCTCGCGCATGGCCTCAATGGCGGCCTTGGGCACACCCGGCGGAAAGGCCACAAGCCGCTGCATGGCGGCGTTGATCGCCAGCGCATGTTTGTAGGTTTCCCATAGTTGACCCTGGTGCTCGCGCCCCGTCGCCTCGCGCAGGAACTCATGAAAGGGCTTCATGTCCAGCCCCTTGGCTTGCGCCGGTTGTGAAAACCGCACCCCATTCCAGCCGGGATCATAAAACAGGGGAACCGCCTCGCCGGTAGCCACGAGCCCTGGCGCGATGACTGAAATATAGCCGGGGGGCGATTCCGCGAACATGTTGATTTCGTTCCGCTGCAGAGCAAGGCGAGCGTTGGCGTTGCTGGTGTAGCCGGTGACGTATTTGTATTTCAGGCCGAGCAGGTCGAGGCACAGGCGCTCCAGCAGATCCTTGGAAGAATCGGCGGTCAGCCCGCCGACCACCAGATTCTGCGCCTTCATAATGTCCATGGCGACCTTCAGGCCCGGCTCCACATTGGAGTGGGCGTAATAGACAGTCGTGCCTGGCTGATAGGCGATCATGTTGTAGGTGAGGAAATCGACGCGCGAGCGCTCCTTGATAGTCACATAGCGCCAGGCCGAGCCTGTGAGATAGCCGATGATGGATCCGTCCTTGGGCGCCACCTCGCCCAGAAAATTCGTTCCTGTGCCGCCCCCGCCCCCGTCCATGTTCTGGACGATGACGCCGGAGGAACCCGCCAGATGCTTGCCAATATGGCGGGAGAAGAGACGGCCCTCGATGTCGGTGGGTCCACCAGCGGCGAAGTTGATGAGAACTGTCAGCCGCTTGCCCTGATAAAACCCATCGGCGGCCCAAGAAGACGCGACATGGAGGAAAACCGACCCCAGGCACAGACTGACCGCCAGACTTCTCAGGTGTTTCATGGTCAGCCCTCCCTCTTTTGGACCGCTTTTAAGCTTCGCTGTCGGAAGGATAGGCGCTACCATCAGGCGCTAGCAATGGCGACCGACAGACCTGTCCACGAACAATGAACTTGCCGGTGGAATCAAACAGACGGGGAGATGCCCTCCCTAAATATTGCCAAGATTAAGTATTTTTAAAAAGCATACAAAATAAAATTTTCGCAATCACGCAAAATTGATTTTTCATCAAATAGTACTTTTACAAATAGTTCATAAAATTTTCTGGCTCCTTATCGATTCAAATTCTTACAAAGTCTGACTTGCAATTCAAATATAGCCTGAACTATGCTTATTTTAATGAGCGATTTGCTCGTGATTTGGCTGGGGGAATGAAATGGATCGTAGACAGTTTCTAACGTCGCTTTTGGCTTGTCCGGTTTGCGCCGCAACCGCGAACGCGGCTGATGGCCCGCATTGGGAATATGAGGGTGATCACGGCGCGTCGAAGTGGGGCGACATGGACCCCAAGTTCAAGGCCTGCTCCGTAGGCGCGGAACAGTCCCCGATCGATCTGACGGCCGCGATCCGCGCGAGCGGCGATCATATCGGCATCAGCTGGAAGGCCGAGGCCTATGAGGTCGTCAACAACGGCCACACGATCCAGCTCAACGCCAAGGCTGGCGGCACGCTGACCATCGGCGCGCGCAAATACGAAATGAAGCAGTTCCATTTCCATACGCCCAGCGAACATGCTGTCGATGGCAAGCGCACCGCCATGGAAGTCCACTTCGTGCATGCGACGCCCGAGGGGCGTCTGGCCGTGATCGGCGTGCTCATGGTCGGCGGCGGCAAGAACACGGCCTTCTCGACCATCATGGCCAACGCCCCCAAGAAGGAGGGCTCCGCCATGCTGAAGGACAAGATGGTCCCAGACGCCTTCCTGCCCAAGACTCGCGAATACTTCCGTTATGAAGGCTCGCTGACGACGCCGCCCTGCGCGGAGGTGGTGGACTGGAACGTCTTCGGCAAGACCATCGCCGTCGCGGACAAGGACATTGCGGCCTTCAAGGCGCTGTTCCCCATGAACGCGCGTCCGCTGCAGCCGCTGAATCGTCGCTTCCTGCTGCGTGGCGTCTGAGCCAGCGCGCAGAAACGGCTGAAGCCCAAATTGACAAGCCCGCCTGATCATTCAGGCGGGCTTGTTTCTTTTGGGGCTGGAAGCTTGCGCGGCCTTTACCTCGCTGCGGGACCTGCAGCTATTTTGGGCTTGGCGTAGGTGACGCGATAGATGGTTCCATTGCCGTCGTCAGTGAACAACAGCGCCCCATCAGGCGCGAAGGTCACACTGACTGGACGCCCCCAGACATTTTCCTCGCCGGCGGTGAAGCCGAGAACGAAATCTTGATATTCGCCGGTGAACTTGCCGCCCTTGGCGGGCAGGCGGACGATCTTGTAGCCCGTGTGCAGGGAGCGGTTCCAGGAGCCATGCAGCGCCACGAAGCCATCGCCCTTCCACTCCGCCGGGAACATGCCGCCCGGGTTGAAGGCGAGCCCCAGGGGCGCCGAATGAGGCTGCATCAGCACATCAGGCACGATCACCTTGCCCTTGAGGTCCGGCCTCTGCCCTCCACCGGGACGAGTGTCTTCATTCGAGCCGATATAGTACCAGGGCCAGCCGTAGAAGCCGCCCTTCTTCACGCTCGTCACATAGTCAGGCGGGGTGTTGTCGCCAAACAGATCGCGCTCATTGGTGGCGCAGAACACGGTTCCCGTGCCCGGCTGCACCGTGATGCCGGAACAATTGCGGATGCCCGTCGCATAGATCTTCTTGTTCTTGCCCTCTGGCGTATAGGTCAGCACATTGGCGCGCCATTCTTCCTTGTCCCAGGCGGCGCCGAAGGCGTGCTCCTTCTCCCATTTGGCGATATTGGCCTGGGCGCCCATGTCGGCGGCCACATTGCCGGAGGAACCAACGGCCACATAGAGGGTCTTGCCATCCGGCGAGAAGGCGACATCGCGCGTCCAGTGACTGCCACCGGTGGCGAGATCGGAGATCACCGTCTCAGGCGCCGCCGAGGCCTTCATGTCGCCCGCCTTGTAAGGGAAGCGCACGACCTTTCCTTCGAGACCAACATAGACCCATTTCGGATTCGGTCCCGGCGGATGGAAGGCGATCCCATAGGCGTCCTTGAGCCCTTCGGCGAAGGTCGACGTCGCCTCGGCCTTGTCGCCAGATTTCGCCGGGCGGATGACGGTGATCTTCCCGTCCGGGCGGCTCTGGGAGAGGAAAATGTCGCCGTTAGGCGCGAAGCGGATCACACGCGCGCCTTGCAAGCCCGTGGCGAAGGGCTCGACCTTGAAGCCGGGCATGGTCTGCAATTGGGCGTCGGCGGGTTTGGGCACCACTTTGGAGCGATTGGCGGCGGAAGGGGTGGCGAGCGGGGCGGCCACATCCTCAGGCGCAATCTTGCGCATCAGGCCGGGGGAATCGTTGTGCCAATCGCCATAGGCGGAGGGCCCGCCACGATAATCGAGGGCCGAAGCGGCGCTGAGGCCGACGAGCAAAGCGACTGCCGAGGCCGTAGCCAGGTGAATATATGATTTCATCAAAACCTCCCTCAGTCACGGACGCCCGCCGTGATCAGGCGACGATGATTAACAATCGCCACGAACTGGTCAACCAAAACCCCGCGCTGTCAGAGACCAGCCAGATATTTCGCGATTTTTCCTCGCTCGGCGGCGTCCAACGACTTCATCATCAAGGTCATGGTTTTGGCCTTTGGGCGCTCGCCCCGGGCGAAGACGCCCATCTGCGCCTCAAGATATTGGGCGAATTGTCCGGCAAGACGCGGCGCAACGCCCTCCGGCCCCGGCCCGCCTGTCAAATCCACACCATGACAACTCTGGCAGGCCCCGAGGCTGTCGGGCATGGAGGCGGCCGCATCACCCCCGCGCAGGGGCCAGGGCATGGCGGCGATCATTGCGGAGGCCCGCGCCACGTCCTGAGGCCGGATGCTTTCGGCCATGGAGGACATGATCTGGTCGTCGCGCTCGCCTGAACGGAAATCGTGCAATTGTTTTTCCAGATATCCCGCCTGCTGGCCCTGGATGATCGGGATCGTGGGATCCTTCGGCGGCCCGCCAGCACCGTGGCAGCCCCAGCAGGACGCCACCGCACCATCAACCGCATCCGCAGCGAGGGAAGGGCCCTGCGAGGCGCTGGCGACGATCAGGAACAGGCAACCGGTGAATACGCGTTTCATTCCATGGACTCCTCTGGGCGCAGACCCCTTAAGCGGCTGTTTCAATCCCCAGGCGGGGGATCAAGTGGCGCGACGGTCATTCGAAGCATGGCAATCTGCAAATTATGGTCTAAGCTGCCTCATGGCCAGAGAGCCAAGCCAGGGAGGGGAACGATGCGAACTTTGCGCGCAGCTGCTTATTTATCAATCGCCTTAGCGGGATACGCCTCGCCCGCCGCCGCGCAAGCCATCGTCATGGAACGAAATATTTCTGTGGAGGCAGCATTCAAAGTCGCTCATGCGGCGATCGCCGCCTGCAAAGCGAATGGTTTCGACATTTCCGTCGTTGTCGTGGACCGCAATGGTCTCGTGCGCCTTTCCGTGCGCGCCGATTCTGCCTCGCCGCACAATTTCGAACTGGCCCGCCGCAAGGCCTATACGGCACGAACCTTTAGGCGCAGTTCCGCCAGTTGGGCCAAGCGCATGGCGGATGAGCCGGAAATGTCAGGCCAAAAAAACCTCGCCGAGGTCATTCCCCTTGGTGGCGGCCTGCCCATCGATGCGGGCAAGGACACGATTGGCGCGGTGGGCGTGAGCGGCGCGCCAGGACAGGACAAGGACGAGGCTTGCGCAGCCGCAGGCATCGCCGCAATCGCCAGCGAGCTGAAATGAACCATCGCCTTTCGCCCTCGAACATGCAGGACACGCCATGCGCTTCTCTCTCGTCGCCTTTGGCCTGTTGGCCCTCGCCATGACAAGCCCCGCACCCGCCCAGACCCCGCCCGCGCCGCCGCCAGGACCTGCGCATGTGGTCAACTACATGGAATTCGCCGACGATCATGTTGCGCGCGGGGCGGCGCTGCTGACGGCCTATCGCGATCAGACCCTGCGGGAGGCTGGCGTCTCCCAGGTTGGCGCCTTCGCCGAAATCGGCCAGCCCCATCGTTTCGCCCTGCTGGAAATCTGGGCGGACGCCGCAGCCCAGAGCGCCCATGCCAAAGACCGGGGCGAGGCGCCGCAGGCTGACTGGATGAAACAGGGCGCGCTGGCGCCGGCGGATGTGCGGATGCATCGCGGCTGGCATGTGGGGGAAGCCAAGGCGCCCTCGCCCAACGCCGTATTCGCCATCACCCATGTCGACGTGCCCCCGCCGCGCCTCGCCGAACTTGAAGCGATCATGAAACCCCTCGCGGAGAAAAGCCGCTCCGAATCGGGTTTCCTGCGCTTTGACATTCTGCAGAGCTGGACCCGTCCCAACCATTTCACCTTCGTGGAAGGATGGGCCTCCGAGGCCGCAGCCCAAGCGCACGCCACAGCGGCCCATACCCGCGAATTCCGCGACAAGCTCCACCCGCTTCTGGGGGCGCTTTATGACCAGCGAATGTACCGGCTCTTGCCCTGAACGAAATGGAATGGAGATCCCCAGGTCTTCGCCTTGGAACCATGAAACAAAAAACGCACCTTCATCTTTAACCTTGAGAGAAACGCATGATGTCGAATATTTCAGGACGAATTTCACGCCGCCATTTGCTGCGGGTTTCATCCGCGCTGGGCGCAGCCATCGCAACGCCAAGCCAATTGCTCGCCAAGACTGAAACCTCCATACAGGGCGCAGGCCCGCTGCCCGCGCGCTCGGAATTCGTCATTCGTCATGCCTCCATCATCACCATGGACCCAACCCTGGGGGACATTGCGGATGGAGACATTCATGTGCGCAATGGCTCCATTGTGGCCATAGGACGCAACCTGCAAGCGCCTGGCGCCAAGGTCATCGACGCGCGCAACATGATCGCCATGCCCGGCATGATCGACACCCACTGGCACATGTGGGGTTCGGTGGCGCGCAATATGGCGGGGGAAGATTCCAAGACCGGTTACTTCCTGTTCGCGCGCGCCGTTGGGGACGTCTTCACGCCCGAGGACAATGCGCGCGGCGTGCGCCTGTCTCTGGCCGAAGCCATCCACGGCGGCATCACGACCGTGCACAACTGGTCCCACAACCTTCCCAAGCCAGCCTTCGCCGATGCGGAATTGGCCGCCCATCAGGCCTTCGGCGCCCGCGCCCTCTTCGGCTATGGCTACGCAGGCGTGGGCATGGTTGATCAGCCCATCAATCTGGCCGATCTCGAACGGGTGCAATCGCGGTGGATCAGCAAAAGCGAGGGCCTGACAACTCTTGGCATCTGCTCGCGGGGTCCCGAGAGCAACAATATGGACATCTGCAAGCGCGAATGGGAGCTCGCCCGCAAACTCGGCTTGCGTATCTCGACACATATGGGAACCAGCGCAGCGCGCGTGAAACTGCGCGAAGGGGTGAAGGCCCTTTCAGCGAACGGTCTTCTGGGCCCGGACGTCATCCTCGTTCATGACACCAACACGAGCCTTGACGACATAGACCTCGTGGCGAAATCGAAGACCTATGTCTCCATGAGCCCCTATACGGAGATGCGTACGGGTTTTGGCATCCCGCCGCTGCTGCAAATGCTGGATAAAGGCGTCTCCATCGCCCTTTCCATCGACACCACCGTTCTGGCGGGCAATGCGGACATGTTCGCCATCATGAAAGCCATGCAGAATGTGGCGGATGGAACGAAGCCCAGCGAATTCGCGATCACGCCCCGCAAGGTGCTTGAACTGGCGACCATCGAAGGCGCCCGCGCTCTGGGCGTCGACGACAGGGTCGGTTCGTTGAAGCCAGGCAAACGTGCGGACATCGTGCTCGTGCGCACCGACGATCTCAACATGGGACCTGTCAATGATCCCGTCCGCATGATTGTGCAATCGGCCCAGCCATCAAATGTCGACACCACGATCATCGACGGGCGCATTCTCAAGCGCGGCGGCAAGCTGATCAATGTAGACACGCGCAAGCTCATGGCGGATGCGAGCGAGACCATGACGCGGGTGCGCGCAGGCGTGGAAAAGGTGCTGCGCGAAGGCGGGGTGAGCGTGGTTCGCTAACGGCGATCTTGCCACCCGGCAAATTGAACCGATACGGCGCCGCAGCCTGATGGAGCGGCGCCGCAACGGTTGACGATCACTCCGCAGCCTGAGAATCTCTGGGGTGGTTGAAGCTGGGGCCAAGATCCTTCAGGCGCGGCATGACCTCTTCGGTAAAGAGACGGATGTTCTTCATGGTCTTCTCATGGCTGAAGAAGCCGCATTGCATCATCATCAGCAGATGGTCCATGCCTCCGACCTTTTTATAAAGGGACCGGATCTGCTGCTCCACGCTGTCAGGCGTGCCTGCGATAAGGATGTGGTTATCGCGCAGATATTCGAGGCCCTGGGCGCGCACCGCGTCCGTGCGGCCGGTATAGGCGCCCTTCAACGCCTTCACGTTGAATTCGAGCCCCACGTAGCCCGGCACGTTGCGGTACTGCGGCTCATCCTTCGTGCGCATGTACCAGCAGATTTCATCAGCGCCCTTCATGGCCTCCTCATCCGTCTCGGCGACCGACACAAAGGCCATGTAGGCGAGACCGCCGGGCACGCCATTGTCCACGTAATGGCTGCGATAATGGTCGAAGAGCTGGCGCACCTTGTCATAGGGCTGCACAAAAGTGGCGAAGACATGCCCCTGCTCGGCGATCATCTTGAGATTTTCGAAATCATTCGAACCCGTCACCCAGATGCGCGGGCGCGGCTGCTGATAGGGACGTGGCCAGATGTTGACGTTGCGGCGATGCCAGAAACGTCCTTCATAATTGAAGGGCCCCTCGTGGCTGGTCCATGCCCTGGTGACCATATCGACGGCCTCCCATAGGCGCTCGTTGGTCATGGTTGGATTGGTGTTGGCGGCGAAGATCTCATAGGTGATGCCGCGCACCATGCCGCATTCCACGCGCCCGCCGGAGATGCAATCCACCATGGCCATTTCTTCGGCCACACGAATGGGGTCGTCGCGATTGGCGATGGAATTTCCCAGAATCAGCAACCGCCCCTTCTTTGTCTGGCGCGCCAGAATGGCGAGCGAGAGAGGCGCCGCAACATCGATGCACACGACCGATGAACGGTGCTCATTGACCATGAGATTGAGGCCCATCTCGTCCGCGTAGCAATATTCGTCGAGATAACGATTGAGCAGCTGATGTCCGATCTTGGGATCGAAGAGCTTGTTGGGCAGAGTAAGCCGCATCGACTTCATTTCGTCATGCGGCGGCAAATGCGGATAGGGCATTTCGGTGAAGTAATAATAATCCATGGATCTTCTCCGGAAATGGCGCTCAGGCGAGGAAGGGGTCGACGGCTGCGAAAAAGGCTTCGGGCTGCTCCACATGAGGCAGATGGCCCGCCTCCGGAATCAGCGCGAATTGCGCGCCCGCGACGCCCGCCGCATAGGCGCGTCCGTAATCGGGCGTCACGATTCCATCTGACTCGCCCCAGACAAACAGCGTTGGTACAGTGACGCGGTGCAGCCGGCGCCTGAGCTTGGGATTGTGCATATAAGGCTCCCAGCAGAGCCGCGCGCAGGATTCGGTATTGCGCGCGATGATGAAGAGCTCATCATCCGGCCGGTTGACAAGATCGCGTTGCCCCTTGGTCGCATCCACCCATTTGAGCGCGCTCAGTTTGGCGGGATGCACCATGTAGATGTCCGCGATGTCGCGATCCATGGGACCGCCGATCTTGATTCCATAGGGATCGACCAGCACCAGCTTCGACATGCGCGCATCGTTCCGCGTCGCCATCTCGACCGCGATCCAGCCGCCAAGCGAACAGCCCACCACCGGAACGCCCGTGAGCCCCAGACGCGCCATTACATCCAGAAACAGATAGGGCACGTCGTCCATGGTTACCCAGTCAGGACGGTTAGAGCGGCCAAAACCAGGCGGCCAGAAGGTGACGACCTCAAAACGCGCAGCCAGGTTCTCAAGGAAAGGCGATTCCATCTCAAGTCCTTCTTCGCCCGGCAACAGAACAAGCGGCGCGCCCTGGCCACGCGTCTGCACCTCGATCTGAGCCTCTCCAATTTCGATGATTTCCGAGGTCACCGGAAGGGTGAGCGGGTGAAGCATGCCTGTTTCCTGCCATGATGCGAATTTTGCCGCATCTTGTGGCTTGCCCTCGGCTTTGTAAAGGGTGGGCGAACCGAGCCCCATGCGGTCATTTGTGCATGAGATCCTGCACCTTGGCTGAAAATGATGCGATATTAAAAGGCTTCGTCATGATGGCCATGCCCTCGCCCATCAGCCCGCTGCCCAGAGCAGCCTGCTCATCATAGCCTGACACGAACAGCACCTTAAGGTTCGGTCTGTATTCACGCGCGGCATCCGCCAATTGGCGGCCATTCATCCCGCCAGGAAGGCCCACATCGCTCAGCAGCAAATCAATACGCGCCGGCGAACGGATCTGCCGCAAGGCGTTCTCGCCGGTATCGGCTTCCAGCACGGCATAGCCGTTGTCAGCCAGCACATCAGCCATCACGAGCCTCACCGCCGCCTCATCT
Organism: Beijerinckiaceae bacterium; assembly: GCA_947456505.1. Taxonomy (GTDB): domain Bacteria; phylum Pseudomonadota; class Alphaproteobacteria; order Rhizobiales; family Beijerinckiaceae; genus Terripilifer. The sequence continues at coordinate 21,854 of CANGTC010000006.1, read as the reverse complement.
TCCACCAGCAAGACCACCACGCCCGCTTCCGCTTGTTAAATATGCGCAATGCTCTTGTTGCTCTCGACGCTAACCTCCGCCCCCAGATAACGGGGCAGATAGATGGCGACGGTCGTGCCATGCCCTTCGGCGCTGCGCAATAACACATGGCCACCCGATTGCTGCACAAAGCCATAGATCATCGACAGGCCAAGCCCTGTGCCCTGACCAATGGGCTTTGTCGTGAAAAAAGGATCGAAGGCTCGTTCAATTACAGCGGGCGCCATGCCGCTTCCAGTATCGATGACGAAGAGCGCCATATATTCACCATTCGGCACCCGCCCGGAAATGTTGTCGACTTGAGGACCCCGGTAATCAGCGAGCACGCAATTTGAAGTTTCCAACATGATATGTCCACCATCCGGCATGGCGTCACGCGCATTGATGACAAGATTCAAAAGCGCATTTTCCAATTGATTGGGATCGCAGAGAGTCGCCCAGAGCTCAGGGGCAAGGGACGTCTCGATCTTGATGCCAGGCCCGACCGTACGGCTGAACATGTCGCGCATGCCTTCGATCAAACCGTTCACATCCGTTGGCTTTGGATCGAGGGTTTGCCGCCTTGAAAAGGCGAGCAATCGATGGGTCAAGGCGGCCGCTCGCTCAACAGAGGTCATGGCGGCTTCCATATAGCGACCGATTTCTGAGATGCGCCCCTGATTGACCCGCATGTTCATCAACTGAAGGCTGCCGGAGATGCCGGCCAGAAGATTATTGAAGTCATGGGCGAGACCGCCAGTCAATTGACCCACCGCCTCCATCTTGAGAGATTGACGCAGGGCCTCCTCCACCTGCCACGCTCTTCCGCCTCAGCCTTGAGCCGATCATTGGCTTCGGTCAGCTCCAACGTTCGCTGTGCGACTGTTTCCTGCAACACTTGGCGCAGGCGTTCCTCCTTCTCACGACCCTCATTGCTGACGCGAATGCGATCCACCGCAGCGGCCAGAAGATTGGCGTAGCTGCGAAGAAACAGCGTGTCGGTCTGTGTGAACTCGCGCGGCGCCCGACTGTCGATTTGCAATACGCCGAAAGGCGGCCTCCCCTGCCCACCAATGATGATCACATTAGCGACAGCCCGCACGCCATTATCGATCAGGAACTGCGGATACCTGAACCGGGTCTCCTTAGCGATGTCAGGAGAGATCATGGGCTCCCCCGTGCGCAGGCAATGGCCCTCCGAAGTATCTTCAGAGGCATTGACCGTGGCGACGCCAATGACATTCGGGGCCCAGCCCACGCCCGCCCGCACGGTCATGGTCTGCCCATCCTCATGCAGCTGAACGACCTTGGCGAGATCGGTTCCCAGCGCCTCGCCCGCCAATCGACACGCCTCAGTCAAGATCTGATCGAGATCATCAGATTTCAGGGCGAACTCGCCGAACCGCGCGAAGACAGTCTGCTGCTTGAGAAGATCGTCGTGAATTGGAACCCCAGTGTCGCTCATGCTCCAACCCGCCAGATTGTTCCAGTCCAGCTGGAAATAATATCTGTTGGGTCTTTTGGTTCCGGGCTCAACCTCCTGAGCGCGGGGCTGCGACGCAAAAAGGCCACCACCTGCTGGCGGGTGGTGGCCCCGCTTTCTCTTGAGGGCAGCTAGACGAAAGGCGACTAACCCTGTGGGAGGCCAAGCGCCTTGCTTGCGAGGGCGGCGCCTTCCACCAGGGATCGTAGCTTCGCCCAGGCGATTTGCGGATGCGAGCGTCCGCCAAAACCACAATCGGTTCCCGCGATGACATTTTCCTTGCCCACATGCCGCGCATAGCGTTGCAGCCGCTGCGACACGAGCTCGGGATGCTCCACCACATCAGTCGAATGGCTGACGACGCCGGGAATGAGGATCTTGCCAGCAGGCAGCTTCACCTTCTCCCACAAGGCGTGCTCATGCTCATGGCGCGCATTTGCGCCCTCGATGAGGTAGGCTTGCGCCTTGGCCTTGAGCATGATGTCGACAATATGCTCCAACTCAAGATCAAAGGCGTGCGGACCATGCCAGGATCCCCAGCACAGGTGATAGCGCACGCGCTCTTCAGGGATATTGCGAAGCGCATGGTTCAAGGCCTCAATGCGCATTTCACAGCGCGCGCGAAAGGCCGCCATTCCCATGCCCATTCCAATACGATCCCACAAGGCGGGCAACCAGGCGTCATCGACCTGCAGAATAAAACCAGCATCGCTGATCGCCTCATATTCCACACGCATCGCCTCGGCGATGGCGAAGACATAGGCCTCGTCGCTCTTGTAAAAACGATTGCGGCGATAGACCTCGAGGCTCGCTGGCGCCGTGGAGGTCAAAAAGACGTCCTCAAGCCCTGCGACCTCGCGCGTGATTTCAATTTCCCGCTGCAACTCCTCAGCGCCCGCATAAACGACCGGCCCCGTGCAGGCCTGCACCGGACGCTTCTTCTGCATCTGCTCGCCTGGCGCAAAGAACAGGGTGCCACGCTCGCTGGCGTATTTATAAAACTCTGAAAAAGCCTCCCTGTCCCTGCCCTGTTCGATCAATGGCTTTTCGCCGGTCGCCTCGATATCGGCAAAGCCGCCGAAGCGGTTCTGCATATAGCGGAGCCAGTCTCCGCCCTTGGTGTACTCACCCTCGTTGATGACATCAACGCCAAGATCGCGCTGGCGCCGCACGACTCCAGCTGCGTCTTCCTTCAAATGGGAGGCATCGCCGACCGCCAACCCACGATCCAGGGACGGGAATGGAAGGCTGCCCACATGAGTGGTCAAAATCCTGGTGTCGCTGCGTCTCAAAGGCTACCTCCCAAATCTTATCTTGAATGGGCCATTACTGGCTGACGAGGAGCATACAAAAGCGGGGAGCCCTCAAGCAAGAGGTTGGCGACTTTTAGCTCCCGGGACGACGCTGAGGTCTGTTGCAAAATCTGATATTCATCAGAACAAGCCAAACGAAAAAGCACCTGAAACAGGTGGAAAACACTCTTTTCGAAAGCCTGATCTGCGCTAAACTGATGCGTCGGACCGTCGCCGCGTGGCAAGTCTGGATCAAGAAACACAAAGGATTGGTCGCCTAGGGAGGCCTCGATGATCACACGCCGCACGTTCAACACTATCGCTCTGGGAGCAGGCGCGACAATCGCCACAACCACCCTTTCGGAGGCTCAGCCAATGCCCGCCAAACGGCTCATTGTGGACTCGCAGATTCATCTCTGGAAGGCCAATACGCCCGACCGGCCTTGGCCCAATGGCGCGCAGGCGCAATTGCCCGATCCCATGACTATTGAACGGCTCTTGCCGCTGATGGACGAAGGGCTTGTTGACCGTGTCGTGGTCGTTCCGCCCTCGCTTGAGGGAACGCGTTTTGATTATGGTCAGGAAGCCGCTCGACGTCACCCGGGACGCTTCGCCACCATGGGACGCGTCAACCTCGATGACCCCGCCGAGCGCCAACGCGTACCGCATATGCTTGACCAGCCAGCGCTCCTGGGCGCGAGATTCTATTTTCAGCCCGCCATCGCTAAGTGGCTCACCGACGGAACCGCTGACTGGTTCTGGCCCATGGCGGAAAAAGCGCGCCTTCCCGTCATGTTCCTGACCATTGGTCAGACGCCCCTCTTCGCCGCCATCGCGGAACGTCATCCCCAACTGCCGCTGATCATCGATCATCTCGGCGTCACAATCGAATCCGTAAAGGACAATTCAATGGCGCAACGGGTCGCTGAGGCTGCGGCGCTGGCGAAATATCCCAATGTATCGGTCAAACTTTCATCAACGCCCCTTTACTCCGCCCAAGATTATCCATGGCGCGATATGGACCCACATATCAAGCGCCTGTTTGAAGCCTTCGGTCCTCAGCGTTGTCATTGGGGAACTGACATCACCAATTCCCTCGCCCGCGGGACCATGAAGCAACGTGTCACCCATTTTACCGAGGAATTGAAGTTCTTGTCCGAGTCGGACAAAGACTGGATCATGGGCAAATCGATCCTTGAAAAGTTACGCTGGAGCTGATGCGAAGAGGCCCGGTCATTGAAAAATCAATGCCCGGGCCTCATTCGTCTGCGCTGAATTGAAGGGGTCCAAGGGGCCCGTTTTCGAGTGGGCTGACTTCGCCCAGGTTCACCAGTTACGAGCGCTGCGACCCCGTGAGCTGATTGTAGATGCGCTTTTCCAGCGCGGTGGGACTGTCACTGTTCCCCATAACCTGGGCGAGCTTGTCGTCCGAGACCTTCACGATCACTTTCATCTGTTCGAGAATGTTACGGAATTGCACAAGAGCCAACTGCGGATCGATGCTTGCGGCGCTAAGGTTGAACTCGGATCTGAGCGCTCTGTCATGCGCCCTGCGCTCCTGAGACACTTTGATCATCTGCTCAAGTTCAAGGCTAGTGATGTGCAATCTGCGCGCATCCGCCTCCAGCTGCGCTTTTTCATCCGGATCGATGATTTCATTCTCCATCATCTCGACGATCTTCGTGCCGATCTTTTCGCGTTCAATGCGCAATTGATCGGTGAAGGCGGCGGCGAGAATACCCGAGGGGATGGCGATGAGCGCGATGCCCAGGAGCGCCATGAGTGAAGCGATCACTCTGCCCATGGAGGTTATGGGCGAAATGTCGCCGTAGCCGACGCTACCCAGCGTAATGACGGACCAATAAATGGCGGTCGGGATGCTGTCGACCTTCTCCGGTTGGGCCGCGTGCTCGAAGAGATAGCCAACTGCTCCGCAGAGGATGATCACCAGCAGCATCACGAAGAAGGATGCGCCGATGGTGCCGGCTTCGCGCTTGATTCCGTCCCAAACAAGCTTGGTCGCATCGCTGAAACGGGTCAGCTTCAGCAAGCGAAGCATACGGAAAATTCGCAGGAAGCGCAGATCGAAAAGATGGTGCAGCAGCGCTTCCAGGAAGAAGGGCATGACGGCCAGGGCGTCGATCACCGCGCCAGGCGTCAGCGCATAGCGCGCGCGGCCGGAATAGGCTTCCTTGAACCTCGGATCCTCAACGCAGGAATAAATACGCATCAGATATTCAGTGGTGAAGACCGCGACCGCGATGGAATCAAGGATCGAAAATTCCATGGCGAGAATGTAGTGGACTGCGTCCACAGTCTCCATGAGCACAGACAGAACCGAGATCAGCACCCAAAAGATGATGAACAGATCGAAGAAATTGTGGATCTGCCCGCCATAGCGCGATGGCCAGACAAGGGCGTGCACATGTTGCCGGAAAGTACGCCCCCGGTTCAGGTCGCGAAACTCCTTCCAGGCGGGGATGAGCACGCGGAAGAGCTTGAGCAGGCGCAGCAGACGCAAGACGCGCAGGATGCGCAGGTCGAGCGCGATGAAAGCCGAGAGATAGAAAGGCAGGATCGAGAGAAGATCGATCACAGCAAATGGCGACAACGCATAGGAAATACGAGGGAAGCGTTTGCCCGTCAGATCTTTCTGGTATGGGGACAGAAGAAATCTGACGACATATTCCAGAGTGAAGATGAAGATCGAGGTCGTATCGATGAAATGGAACAGTTTCGCATAGGGCTCATAGACCTGCGGGATGGTTTCCAGCAGCATCAAACCCACGTTCAACAAGATCAGACAGGCAACAAAATTTTCGATCGGCCCCTGCAGATTCCCTTTTACGTCCGGGTCCAGCACGAACGAATAAATGCGCCGGCCCATGCTGGGGTGCGCGTCATCAGTTGATGCGTCATCGTGCGGTGTCGGTGAGGGCGCGGTCAAAACTTGAGCTCCTGAACTTTGACGGCCTCGCCCCAGCGGTTGCAAACCTGCACGCGCAGGGGCGTCTCTGTGGCGATGGAATCGTCGCTATCGCTAGCCGCGTAGGTCACGCCTGTGTTGCCAGCTGAGAACCAGGGCGTGCCTTTTTCGAGGGTGATGCGGCCAATGCTCTCGTCAGACCCATCGCAGGGGGGACCGAACACGTTATTCTCGGGTTGAAGGGGATTCGTGAGCTTGGCGATTTCAGGGAGTTTGGTGATCGCTTCCCAGCATGGACCCCAGGTCAACTTACCCGCATCTTCTGGACGCAGATGACACTCAGCGACTTCGGGTTGCCCGGCCTTGCGCTTGGCGCCGACGTCCGCAAGCACCCGCGCAACGGTCTCGGCATTGCGTTTGGCCGTCTCAAGATGATGAGCCGCCGCAAAAATATTGAGCGCGAGGAAGGCTATGCATATCAATGAAAGCAGAACTGTCGCAAGAAACACGAGGGCGCCGCCATCGAGCATGCGATGTGGATGCGGCGCGGGGCCGGATTGGCCTGCGTCCTTATCAAGATGAACTTGCGATGATGCTTCCACGAGCCTTTACATCCTGAGGGTTGTTAGCCATGGGCTTGCTAACAATAAAATCGATGTCTCTGCAAGCACACAAGATCGCGAGACACGGTTTCATCTTAATTATATTGTAATTTTCCAGGCTAAAAAAAAATGTTTCATTGGAGCTTAAAAAAAAGCCGCCGCCAGCCTTCACATACCCGCGATTTCCATTCAACTTCACCGGCCCGCCCTTGCGATTTTATTCAGCATCGACTAGCGGCCTGGCCGCTCAGGTCGATTCTCCTCGCATTGATCGTCGACCCCATGTTTGGGACGCCTTCAGCCCTTCGCCTCTTTCAAGGCTCGAGTCGCGACATCTTCTAGCCACCCGAAATCCATGGAGGCATGCGCCTCGCAGATGAACCACGGCTCACGCGAGTCAGGCTCAAGCATCAGGCCATATTCAATGAGCTTCCAGGCGAACCTTTCGTAAAGCTCGGAATCCGTGACACGCCAATCGCGATAGTTTTGCGGCACTGTCTTTGAAAAATGGATCCCGATCATGGCTGGAGGGCCGGCGAAACAATGCTCGATGCCGGCGGCCGTGAAGACACGCCCCAGAATGGCGCTGATTTTCTCGCCTGTGGCGTCGATGGTTTTCAGGGCGTCCGTATGCGCGAGAATATCAAGGGTTGCAGCCGCGGCGCTCAGCGCGACAAGATTGGCAGTATAGGTGCCGCCATGGACCACCCCGCCCTTGAAGGATCCCACGCTATCCATCACATCCGCGCGCCCGCCAAAAGCAGCCACGGGATAGCCGTTGCCCATGGCCTTGGCGTAGGTGGTCAGGTCCGCGTGAATGCCATAGAGATGCTGGGCGCCGCCCGCCGCCACGCGAAAGCCCGTTTTCACCTCATCGATGATGAGCATGGCGCCGTTTCGAGAACAGACATCGCGCAAATGCTGCAACCATTCCTGCGTGGCTGAAATGGACCCGGCGTTGCCGATGATGGGCTCCAGCAATACGGCGGCGAGGTCATCGCCCTTCATGCGGAATAGATTGTCCAGCACTTCAAAATCATTCAGGCGGATAAGCGTGACGAGATCGCGCGTCTTGTCGGGAATGCCCGCGCCAAAGGGAATGATCGAGGGCTGGATGGAACCGTGAGGATCCCAACTCTCGAGATCCGATTTCCACATCATCTCATCATAAAGCCCGTGAAAGCTGCCTTCGACGATGGCGATATGCTTACGTTTGGTGAAGCCACGCGCGGTTCGCACAGCGCCCATCACGGCTTCCGTACCCGAATTTGCGAACCGCATTTTCTGGATATTCGGACACAGCGCCTTCACCTGCTGCACCACCTTGATGTCGAGCGGAGTCGAGAACCCAGACAGCGTTCCGATGTCGGTGATCTGACGGATCACCGCCTGATCAACGCGATCATCCCGATAGCCCAGAATGATCGGCCCATAGCCAAGCCGAAAATCCACATAGGTCTTGCCGTCGCAATCGGTCAGCTCGCAGCCCTTCGCGCTTTTGATGAAGAGCGTGCGATCCTCGCCCCAGTAACGATAGTTCTCCGCTACGCCCTGGGGCATATGGCGATGGGCTTCCTTGAGCAGGCGGGTCTGTTCGGGCCGGTTCATGGTTTTTGTCCGTGGGGTGGGCGCAATAGCAGGTCTGCGCTCTCTTCAATCAGTTTGACCACATGCAATTCGGCGGCGTTGCCCCCATAGGTCTGGCGGGCTAGTTCAAAGCGCTCGCGCGCGAGACCGCCCATCTTCAGTTCGACGCCCTGTTCGGCGGCTATTTCATGGGCGAGGCGCAGATCCTTGCAGCACAGGTCAAGCGAGAAGCTGGGGTCATAATGGCCTGCGAAAATCGAGGATATGTCATGTTGCGCGACCCAGGAATCGCCAGCGCTCGCCTTGATGGCTTCGGCCACCACATCCAGCGGGACGCCTGCTTTTGCGCCGAGCATGAGCCCCTCGCCTATGGCGGCGGCATGCACGAACCATAGCAAATTGGTGATGAGCTTGATCGTGGCGCCATTACCATGGGCGCCGACATGAAAGATCTTTTCGCCAATCACGTCGAAGATGGGCCTGGCGAATGTAAAGGCCGCTTGCGATCCCGCAGCGAAAATGCCGAGCCTGCCCTCGCGCGCGCCATCAATGGCGTTGGTGACGGGTGCTTCGAGGTAATCGACACCAAGCTTTTCGGCCTCCGCGCCAATGCGCCGCGCCAGTTCGACGGAGCTGGTGGTCGTGTCGATCAGGCAGGCGCCTTGGCGCATGGCCGCAAGCAAGCCCTGACCAAACAGGAGGCTCTCCACCTGAGCTGGCCCGGGCAACGACAGAAACACGACTTCCGCCCCATGCGCGCTGGCGAGAAGATCGTCCGCTTTCACACCGCCCAAAGGCAGCAGATCCGCGAATTTCGCTTCATCGAGATCGGACAAGGTCAGGCGATAACCCGCCCGCAGCAAATTTGCTGCGATGGGATTACCCATGTTGCCTGTGCCTACAAACAGGATCGAGGGCTTGACCATAGACGTTATTGCGTCTTGCGGAAGGCGAGAAATTTCCCGGCGCCGCCAGACTGGGGCACGAAGGTGAACCCGAGATCACCAAGCATCTGCAGCGTCTGCGCCCAGGAATAGATACGATAGTCGATGGTCTGGGACATGACTTTTCGCCCCTCGTCCAGAAGATAATAATGCTTGGTGAAACCGTAATCGTGGGGCGTGATCTTCTGCGCATAGGTCATGCCGTTGGAAATCGGCTTTTCATAATCAAAATGCGGCCCCTGGATCCCCAGCAGCAACATGCCTCCCGATGCGATCTGACCTGCAAGCTTCGTCAGGCCAATGAGGTTGCCGGCTTCATCGGGAATATGGCTGACCATGAAGGGCTCTTTTTCGCCATCAATGACAAAATACCAGACGCCGCCGTAGGAAAAGGCTGCGTCATAGGTTTCTGTCAGAGAAAGCTCGACCACATTCTGCCGGGCGAGCTTGATCGAGGGGAACGGCTCAAGGCGCTTTTGCGCCAGCTTGAGCATCGCTTCTGTCAAATCTATCCCGGTGATGCTGGCGGTGGAATGACGGCGCCCGAACTCTTCGAGGATGAGGCCAGTCCCGCAGCCAATTTCAAGTATATTGTCGAAAGGACCGAGCCGGTCGAGATCATCGACGATTTCAGCATAGTCATAATATCCCGACGTCATGATGACATCGTAATAAGACGACATGTTTGTATAGTCACCCATCGTTCCTGGTCCTAAACCTGACTGTGCAGCCCCTGTCAATCGGGGTCACGTTGAATTGAAGTTAAAGCTTATAGGCTTTAACAGCAGCGTCAATTCTGGGCGGACTGAGCGATGGGGCCGGTCGCCCGGCGCCAGCGCGCGCATGAGTCGTCGAGGGCGCTTACCGATGGTCATTATGCAAAAAAGCTGCAACGCTTCAAGGAAGCACGGGCATTCCCCGGTGACTAACTGAGTTTGGCGGCGTTCCACGGCCGCCGTTTGCCCAGCGCTGCTTGCGCTGGAAGCTTTATCATCGCAACATGACGCCCATCAGGAGGGCGTCATGTTAAAAAAACGATTGTTTGTTTTCTTCATTTCCATGACGGCAATGATCGTATCATTCGCGCATGCGGCGGAGCCGGGCCTGATCGAGGCCGCGAAAAAAGAAGGCAAGGTCACCTGGTACACGACCCTTCTGCTGCAACAACTGGGGACCCCGCTCGCCGAGGCCTTCGAGAAGAAATACGGGATCAAGGTGGAGGCGACGCGCAATGATCCTGGCGAGACCGCCTTGCGGCTGCTGAACGAACATCGCGCCAACCGCATGCAGGCGGATGTATTTGACGGCTCTTTTGCGCCGACCGCGCTGATTGAGGAAGGCGTGCTGGCGAAATACCAGCCTGAACTGGCCAAATCCTGGCCGAAGGAGCTGCTCGATCCCAATGGCTATTGGACGGCCCATCGGTTGACGGTCATTACGCCGGCCTACAACACCAATCTCGTCAAGGCCGAAGAGGCCCCGAAAAACTGGAACGATCTGCTCGACCCCAAATGGAAGGGCAAGATGGCCTGGGGCATCAACCCCGGCATCACCGCCAGCACCGGCTTCTCCGGTCTTGTGCTGAAGGAGTGGGGCGAAGAGAAGGGTATGGACTTCCTGCGCAAGCTCGCCGCCCAGAATATCACGGGCCTGAAGATTTCAGCCCGCGCGGTGGTGGACCAGGTGATCGCCGGCGAATATCCGCTAGCGCTGCAGATCCTCAACGACAATGTGGTCATCAGCAGGAATGTCGGGGCGCCCGTGGCCTGGATCCCCATGAACCCCGCCTTCGCATCGGTGTCGGTGATTTCGGTCACAGCGAAAGCGCAACATCCTGCCGCCGGGCGCCTGCTGGCGGAATTCGTGGTCTCCGAGGAGGGGCAGAAGATCGCGGCGGATCACGATTACATCCCGGTCCATCCGGCTGTCTCGCCGCGCGATCCGGCACTGCGACCCGATGGAGTGACGTTCCGGGCCATCAACTTCTCGCCCGAAGAAGTCGACGCTTCCATGCCCAGATGGAAAAAGGTTTACGACGAACTCTTCAGATAGGGGTTTTAACGCCGCGCCTCTTCGACATCCGCCTCAAGGGTCATAGCGATAACGTCACGCCGCGCGAAGGCCCAAAGCCATACGACCAGGGTGAAAAGGCCGATGGCGCCCATGATGAGGGGCAAGCCGAGACGATCCCCCAGAAACCCCACGATGACAGCGCCGAGCGCGGGCCCGAAATGGGTGATCATGCCATAGATACTGGCAACGCGACCGCGCATATGGGGCTCGACGCTGAATTGCAAAAGCGTCATCGAGCTCACGCGGGTGGCGGAGGCAGCGAAGCCGATGACGAACACAAAGGCCAACGCGAGCCAGAAATTGGTGGTGAAGGCGAGGGCGCAAAAGGCGCCGCCCATCCAGACGATGGCTGCGATTCCATAATAACTCAAGCCGGAGATCCCATCCCGCCTTGCGATCAGGCTCGCCTGCACCATGGCGCCGATGCCCAAAATTGCGGTCATCCAGGCGAGCCCATTGGACCCCATATGATAAACGCCGTCAGCAATCGAAGGCAGGATCAGGTCGATCGTATAGGGGAGCATGGAGAGAGCCCCAAGGATGATCATCAAGGATCTGATGCCGCGATGCTCCATGGAGTAGATGACCCCATCCCTGATGTCGCCAAGCATATTATGGGAGCGCTTCTGCGCATTCGGGGGCATGGTGAAGCGGGCCTGAAGCATAAACAGGCAGGCGCTGAAAATGGTGGCGCCGATGGCGTTGCAGAAAATCGACGGCGCCGTGCCCCAGGCGCTGATGGTGAGGCCCGCCAGCATGGGCCCCACGAGACGCGCAATGTTATAGGCGACGGAATTGAGGCCATAGGCCACCGTCAGGTCTTCTCGAGGCATCAGGTTGGGCAGAATGGTCTGGTTGGCTGGCAATTGAAAGGCATTGCAGATCCCGTAGAACAGGGTGAAGGCCAGCAAGACCGGGATGTTCAACCAATCCATGAAATCGCAAGCCGCCAGCGCGATGCCTTGCAATAGCAAAAGCAACTGGGTGACACGAAGCATTTTCAAGGCGTCGATGCGGTCGGTCATGGCGCCCGCCAACGGCATCACCAGCAGCGCGGGAACCTGATCGAGAATGCCAAAGATCCCCAGCCATGTGGTGGAATAGGTGAGTTTCCAGACGATCCAGCCGACCGCGAGCTTGTACATCCAGCTGGTGGTGTGGGAAAAAACGCGGCCGCCCTGATAGAGCCGGTAATGTTTATGGCGCAAGGCGCGCCCAAGGTTCGACCAGCCTTCCGCCATGTATGCTGTCGCTCCCGGGTTTGGTGTTTAAAGCGCCTTTCTCCCGGTTTGCGGCGCGGGCGCGCCCACGTCAAGCCCTCGCCTCAAACCACCCTTGCAAGGCGAGGGCGAATTGGGCGAAAAGATGAGACCGTCAGAAACGAGGGCCCAGGGATGAAACTCAGCAGACGCATGGTCGTGGTCGCCGCAGGCCTCCTGCTGGGCGCCAGCGCGCCAGCCATGGCCCAACAGGCGTCTGGCTCCAAGCCCATTTCGATCCTCGTTCCCTTCGCTCCCGGGGGTGGAACGGACCTCCTGGCGCGCGAACTTGGCCGCATCCTCACGGAAGCGCAGAAGTTGAGCGTGATCATCGACAACCGGGGCGGCGCCGGGGGACAGATCGCCGCCCGCACCACCTCGAAGGCGGCGCCGGATGGAACCATGCTGCTCTTCGTCACCTCCACCTTCATCACCACGGCCGCCACTCAGAAGACGCCGAGCTATGACGTGGAGAGGGACTTCACGCCCATCGCCATGCTGGGGCGCGGTCCCCTGCTGGTCGTCAGCAGCAACCAGTCGGGCCTAACATCAGTTCGCGAGATCGTCGCGACCGCGAAAGCCAAGCCCGACGCCCTGAATTATGTGTCCTCCGGCGTCGGCGGCATCCTGCATCTGGCCACCGAACTCTTCAAACAGAAGGCCCAGATCAACCTGACCCATGTGCCCTATAGCGGCAGCGGACCCGCGGTGATCGATCTGATCGCCGGGCGGGCGGAGGTCTTCATATCCACCGTGCCCACGATCCTCGGGCAGGTGCAGAGCAAGAATGTGAGGCTGCTGGCGGTGACCAGCGACAAGCGTTCCCCTCTCTTCCCGGACACCCCGACCCTGGCGGAGGAAGGTGTGCCGGGCCTCAATCTCGAGACCTGGTGGGGCATCGTGGGCCCGCAAAACATGCCTGCGGATCTGGTCGCACAGCTCAACGCCTCCATCAACGAAGCCGCGGCGGCGCCCGCCATGCGCAAGCGTTTCGAGGAGGAAGGCGCGACCACCTTCCGGGGAACCAGCGCCGACTTTGGAAGCGCTCTGAAGACGGAGTTCAACAACTGGCGCCGGGTGGTTGAAGCGGGCAACCTCTTTACCAACTGAGGCTCAGACCATCACCGGGCTTCGCTGAACTTGCGCACCAGCGCCACAACTTCCGGCGGGCTCGCATAAAGGCGGCGGACGACGCTTTCGAGGTCGCGGCCGGGGATGACATCTATATCCATCCCTTCGCGCTCCGCTTCGGCGATGATGGCGCGGTCGCGCAGCATGGCATCCAAAGCGCCGCGCAGTAGTTCGACCCGTTCGGCAGGCGTGCCGGGCGGCGCGATCAGAGGCCAGGCGTTGATGCTGTCCGAACTGATGAATTCGATTGCGCGGCGACCCGCCTCAGTGGCGGGCAAGTCCATGGCGAGGGGCACATCAGGGAAGTCGGGGTTCTTCGACAGGGCGAACTGGGTCAGAAACCGGATCTTGCCCTGTTTGATCCAGTCGGCGCTGCGTTGACGAATGGAGGATATGGCCCAGCCGCAATAGCCCTCGACCTCGCCCTTCTCCAGAGCCAGCGTGATTTCATTGCCGCCGGGATAGCCGGACACCACCTTGAACTTCGTGCCGACAAGCTCATTGAGCGCCACAGGGAAGGACATGGTGCGTGAGCCCGTACCGGTGGAGCCCACGATGATCTCGCGCTTTTTTGCGTCTTCAATGCTGGCGACGGGAATGCGGTTCGAGACGGCGCACATGAAATGGTCGCCGGACTTGCCGCCAATCCAGCCGAACTGGCGAGCGTCAAAGCGCGCCTGCGGATTGCCCAGCACAGGCTCCATCGCCGTACCACCGCCAATGATGCCCAGCACAGTGCCATCACGCGCCGCCGTATTGGCGAGGGACACGGTCGCCACCAACGAGGCGGCGCCCGGCATGTTCTGCACGATGATCGTCGGCTTGCCCGTGATGAAACGGGGCAGATGGCGCGCATAGAATCTCGCGATCTGGTCATAGGTGCCGCCCGGCGTGAAGCCGACGATGATGGTGATCGTCTTGCCTTCGTAGAAATCCGCCGCCCGGGCTTGCGCGCCGAAGAGGAAAACCAGGCTGACGAGAGCTGCGGCGACGGACTTGATGCCCATAGTCTGCACCCCTCGCGCGATCACAACATTTCAGCCAGCAGACGCCCGAAGCCCGGGACGGGCTCGTTGACGTTGAGATGGCGTTGCGTATCCCAGCATTGCGCGGGCACGGCATGGACCACGGGCACGCCACAATCGCGTTCCAGCTTTTCGATGATGTCGAGGGTGCGCCAGGCGGGTCCCAGCATATAAATGGCCTGGGCCGTGCGGTTCGCCATGAAATGTTTCTTGATCCAGCGATAAATCTGATGGCTGGAGAACTCCTGCACCTTCTGAAAATCCGCGTCGAGCCCGACCATATCCACCACATCGAAGCCCGCATCGATGAAATATTGCGCGTAGATCTTGTTGATCTCGCCCCTGAAGTAGCTGAAGCCGATGAACCTCTGAGCCTTCAGGCACCGCAGCGCATCAATATGAGTGGTTCCCGAGGTGAAGATGGGGATCTGGTATTTCTTCTCCCAGGCCTTGATCAGTTCGGCCTCACCCTTGTAGCCCAGCATCATGAAGGGGGGCGCACCGGCGGGATTGGCGACATCGCAGCCCACTTCCACCAGCTTGGCGACGTTGGTCTCGTAGCGGTCAAGAATCGCTCTGAACTCCCGTTCAGTGCCTTCGCGCACATCAGCGAATAGGGGAATGACGCCTATTCCATCAGGCATCATCTTGATGAGCTCCTCCATGCCGCCCGGCCTGTAGGTGGGGCGCACAATGCCAAGCGTGCCGCGCCATGCAGAGAAATCCATGCCATCCTCCCGATGCCTCGCATGAGGCTAGCTCGCAGAGCGGCATTTCTCATGTGATCGCCATCATTTACGTTCAATCTCGGCCCTGCCGGTAGCCATGTCAACACGAAGCGCCCGCAGCAGGATGGCGGCCATGGCGATTTGCAGCGCAAGAAAAAAGCGCGCCCGGAGGCGCGCTTGCAGGCGATATTGCGCCGAAGCTCATGGCCCCGGCGCTTGGTTTTCTCAGGCCATGCCAGCCTTGACGCGATCCGGCGTGAAGGGCGCCTGGCGGATGCGCACACCCGTCGCGTCGAAGATGGCGTTGGCGACCGCAGCCGCGATCGGACGCATGGAGCCCTCGCCAGCGCCAGACGGCGGAATGTTCTGACGGTTGACCAGAACCACCTCCACCGACTCCGGCTTCTGGGTCATGTCGAGGATCGGATAGGTCTCCCAATCCACACTGGTGACGTTGTTCTTGTCGAAGGTCACCTCCTCCATGAGCGCGCGGCTGAGGCCCATGCAGATGTTGCCCTCGATGGTCATCTTGAGGAGCTCGGGGTTGATCACGACGCCGCAGTCATGGGCCACGACCATACGCTTGGCCCAGACCTTGCCGGTCTTCATGTTCACCTCGACCTCGGCGAAGATCGCGACGCGGGTAGGCCCACGCAACACGAAGGAGATGCCGTGGCCGATGGCCACATCGCCACGACGCTGCTTGCGCGCCCCCGTGTGCTTCTGCCAGCCGGACTTCTCGGCGAGGATCTTGACGAGTTCCCGGTCGCGTTCGTTGCCGATGTATTGCAGACGGAAATCAACGGGATCCATGCCTGTCGCAAAAGCGACTTCGTCCACGAAGCTCTCGAAGGCGAAATGGTTGTTGGAGCCCACGGGGTCACGCAAATGCGAGGAACGCAGGGGCGAGCCCGACTCCAGCATGGGCGCTATAACCTCGAACGACAGGCTCTTGGCGGGGAACACGTAGGATTCCTCGGGAAGCCCGAAGTAGAGGCTGGGCTTCGGCTTCACACCGGTCAACTGGCTGAAGAGGTTATCGTAGGGCTTGCTCTCGTTCGAATCCACATCGCGCTGATCGAAGCCCTTGGACTTGTATTCCCAGGCGATCACCTTCCCATCCTTGTCGACGCCAGCACGCATCATGTGGATCGAGGCAGGTCCCTTGGGGTCCCAGCCATGAGCCTCATGGCGCTGGGCCTGATAGCGGACGGGCTTGCCGACCGCCTTGGCGAGGATGGCGGCGGCGTTCGCCGCATCGCCAGCATCACCACGGCCATAGGAGCCGGGGCCGCGCACCCAGATTCCCTGCATCTTTTCGGGCGGGACGCCGAGAACGGCGGCGACGCCATCGGCCGCGTAATGCGGCTTCTGGGAACCGGTCCACAACCGTGAGATACCGTCAGGCTGATAGTCGACCACGGCGCAGCCCGGTCCCATGCAGGCATGGGACTGGAAGGGGAACTCGTAGGTCGCCTCGATGATCTTGGCCGCGCCCTTGAAGGCCTCGTCCATCTTCGCCTTTTCTGTATTGGCCTTGTCGCCGCCGCTCTTGATGGCCGGGGCGTTGCGGATGTGCTTGTAGATGTCCTTCTGGTCCACGAAAGGCGACTTGACCTCGGACCAGGTGACCTTCAGCTGGCGAGCCGCCTTCACCGCATCCCATTCGCGGGGGGCGACGACACCCAGGAAGGCGCCTTCCTTGACGATCTGAACGCCAGGGATGTCCTTGACGGAGGCCTCGTCGATCTTGACCGGCACGGCGCCCGCTACCGGCGGCAGAATGGTGCGACCATGCACCATGCCCGGCAACTTGACGTCGACGACGTAATCGGAGGAGCCCAGCACGATCTCCGGCACGTCGCGACGCGGCGGGGAGGTGCCATAGACCTTGTAATCCTTGGGATCCTTGCGCTTGGCGCGCATGTTCTTGATGTCGAGGAAATTGCCGATCTCGCCGTTCCATTCGACCTCATGGTCGAACCAGCGGCCGCCGATCAACTCGCCATAGCTGACGCGCTTGGCGGGGTCGGCCTTGGCGATGACAACGCCATTCTCGATAGTGAGGCCCTCGACGGGGACGCCCAGCTTCTTGGAGGCCATCTCCACAAGAATGAGACGCGCCTCCGCAGCCGCATTAGCCATGGCCTTGCCGCCCGCCTGCACGCCGAAGGAGCCAGAGGCGCCGCCCTGGTTCATGGTGACGGCGGTGTCACCAAAGACGACCGTGACGCGCTCGGAGGGAAGGTCCAGCTCTTCGGCGACCATCTGGGCGACGCCGACGTCGGTGCCCTGCCCCATGTCGGGCTTGCCGAACCAGGCTGTGGCGCCGCCATCAGCGTTGATCGAGATGTAAGAGGCGAGCCGGGTCGGCTTGAGCGCCGGACGGGAGGCCACACCTGCGGTGGCGACATAGGCGCGCGCCTTTTCACCGGGGGCCAGGACAGAGACGGTGAGAGCGCCTGCGCCAGAAAGAAGATGACGACGATTGATCTGATGATTCATGACAGCCCCCCTCAAGCCTGCGCCGCGCGCACGATAGCGCGCATGATCGCCATATGCGTGCCGCACCGGCACTTGATGCCCGTCAAAGCCTCCTGAATCTGCGCCTCCGTAGGCTTGGGGTTCTTCTCAAGGAAAGCGGCGGCGGTCATGATCCAGCCGTTGATGCAGTAGCCGCATTGGGGCACCTGCTCGGCGATATAGGCCTCCTGCAGCTTGTGCGCCTTGCCGCCGCCCAGGCCCGCCAGCGTCACAATCTTGCTCTTCTGGACCGAATCGACGGGCGTCACGCAGGAGCGGGTCGCCACACCATCCACGATGACGGTGCAGGCTCCGCACTGGGCGAGGCCGCAGCCAAACCTTGGATTGCGCAAGCCCAGATCATCGCGCAGGGCATACAGCAACGGCATATCCGGATCAGCGTCGATCTTGTGATCCTTACCATCCACATTTAAAGCGATTTTAGCCATGAGCCACCCCTTGACGAACAGGCGTCTTCTCGCAGTTCAGCAACGCCGTTGGTCTCAATTGTAAGGTTTTCCGAAGGCCCGTCCAGTGGGATGAATGAAAAATATGGGGTCTCTGAGCCCCAATTTTCTGTGAAGGGGCGCCGCCACCGGCGCCGCTCCCTCCAACAGGCGAAGCCCCGGCGCAACCCTGCACTGATCAATCGCCCTCCCCCACACCCGAATAGACCAAGGGACCAGGCGGCACGCGCCGGGAACCAAAGCCGCTTTGAGCCTGAGGCCCCTGCGCCATTCACCGATCATCGGGGACTGATGCCCCGCAGGCGAACAAAACAGAAGCTATGGTCCAACTCGCCTGGTTGAACCTCGCACGGACGAAAATAAAGTGGAGCTAGTGATGCAATGATGAGAAACAAAGAACGAATATGCTCACAAGGCGCCCTCGACGTGAACATCAGAAATGCTTGTGCAACATGGCGACGTGTCCAACCCCGTCGACCCCCTCGCCACTCATCCAAAAGGCGAAACATGCAGATGGCGAACCCAAGAAGGGTTGGTCAACAAGGTGAAAGATGAAGCAGCCATGGGCGGGATGAATGGTAATTCCAAACAGACATGGAGGAAAAAATCTGTTGGTCGTCGCTCAAAACGCCCATAACCCTAGGATAGAAGCCAAGACCCAATTGCCAGAAAGAAAGATTATCTAATAAGAATAATTCGTCTATATGATTCGTCCTCTAGGTTGAAATTCAATTCGGGGGCAACGGCCTTCACTTGGAGAGGTCCGATGTTGTTTGACCATTGCGCCGAATGTCAGCGATGCTGCATCGTTGAATCGGGGTACCCACCACTTGAGGTAACGTTGACGGCAACAGAGGTCTCCAAAACTGGAAGCGTTTGCATAGAGACGGCCTGCAAGAACCTGGGCCCTTCGGGCTGTACGATGGGCGATGACAAACCTTTCTCTTGCACCCTATATCCGCTCTCCTTCAATCCCCACTCCCGTCGATTTTCGTTTGATGGCGATTGCCCGATCATGCCGACATACATTGAACAATTACATGACAAGAAGAGCGAAGCCTCACGACATCTGAACGCCATAAAAAAAGAAGTCGTGAAATTGGAGAAGGTCGATCCGGATTTCCTGGCGAGGAACCATGAGGTCGATGTCGATTATTTCGACCTGATCGAACTGCCGCTCAAATCGTCTCTGCGGGGATACGGGAAATGAATAAAAGACAGCATTTTCTCTTCGCAGAAGAAACGGACGAAAAACCTGGCTTGGTCCAGCGGGTAGGTTTCCAGAGCTGGACAGACGAAAACCTGCTGATTGAAAGCGATCACAACGACATTCTCTACTATACGACCCGCTGGGACGCCTTGTGCCCCTACATCAACGTCACCGACGAGATGCTCAAAAAGGTCCCCAAGCCCTTCATCGTCTATGCGCTGCCGCCTGATAGTGATTTCGGGGTCCCGATAAATGACCGATATGGGCTGGCTGACACGCAGGCTCCTGATTTCTGGACCGACTCTCGCCGCGCCAGAAAATTCAAGGAATACGACAAGCATTTCCGGAATTTCACCAGCACAGAAGAGGTGGTTCCCGGCTCCAGCCTGACTTACGACGACATCTGCGAAATGGGCGGCGCCCATTTCGAGAATTGCTATATCGATCCCCGCGAAGTCGATGGCTTCGTGGATTACATTCAGAATCTGGATGTGCTGATCCTGCGTGTCTTCGACCCCGATGGCGTGCAGGTGCTCGTGGACGTCTCGATCTTGTTGCCGTGCTATAACCAGATCTACGGCAGCTTTTGCCAATGGAACAGGGATTACAAAAACCGCTCGCCGGGAATGTATGCCTGCCTGCTGGCGTGCCGCTGGGCAGCCAGGAATGGCTATCGGTATTACAATCTGGGGCCGGTCAGCGATTATGGCTACAAGGCGCTCTTCGTGACCGATCTTGAGCCCATCTATTCATTGGCTCTGACCGACCTCGACCATCCGCTGGCGCTTGACCTGACCTCCCCGCTGCACACTGATTTCAGCAAAAAGGATTGGAACCGGGTTTACCGGCATGAAGCTCCCGTGAAGAAACTCAGAACAGCAAGCGCAAAGCAGGAGAAAAAGCCTGTCCTCGTGAACGCGCTCGCAGCCTTGTCCAATCAGGGCGCGTGATCACTCGAAGCTGTGCACGTCGCCAAAGCTGTGATCATAATCCATCGTCAACTCTTCGCCGATCTTGACGGCGCGTAGAGCCTCAAAGCCACCGTCTGACGTCAAGCGCAGATTGGGTTGCTTCGAATGGTTGAGATAGATCGCGAAGTCCATGGTGTTCAGACCCATGGTTGAGATGAGGACGCCGGCGTCGTCATAGTAACAAAACATTTCGATTTGCTTGCGCACGCCGCGCGGAAGCTTCTTGATCTCGTCGTGGGAGAATTGGATTTCCTGATGCTTCATCCGACTTTTAAGGGGATTGAGCCCCTTTTTGATCGGACGAATGGCGAAGACGCCAACGCCATGCAGAGGCGAAACGCCAAGACGACAGAAGACGTCTTGAACCAAGTGATCCATAAGCATCTGTTTTAAGTCAGCCATTTGCTCACAACTTCAACGACAGGGACAGGGTTCACCTTACCATATCGAATGGATATGCCTAGACAGCAACAACGATATTGTGATCAACGACGTATGTGCCGCTAAGGCGGCGTCGCGATTGTTCAACAGTCTTGAACCGACCGCGCAGAGACAAGAACGTACATTCAGACAAAACAATATTGCCGATCCGCGTCGCCTGAACCTCGATATCAGACCCGGCTCAGCCAACGCAGCGCCAAGCATTCCTTCATAGATCTTCGCTGACCCCGGCGCTTGCCTTCCATGTCGGCGCGGCGATCGTCTCGGCGAAATTAGTGAACATGAGATTAAAGGCGATGCTGATACGATCAGACGCGCCCTCATTCGCGGGCACACTATGTCTCAGCCAGGAGGGAAAGAACACCATGCGCCCTGCCCTAACCTCCACGACAGCCACATTGGCGGTGAGGCGTCCCAATTTCGTTCCCGGCATCATTATTCCGGGCCGCGGATCCTGGAGGACCAGGTGGGATCCGACGTTGGGGACGGCGACGTAGTATACGCCGCTGAGATAGTTATTGGGATGATTGTGGGTTGGGTGATAGCTCCCGGTCGGGTTGATGTTCGCCCAGCAACCGGTGATCATCATCGGATATTGCTCAACCTGGAGCGACTGCGCAACGCTACCGGCGGCTATTTCGACCAATTTGGCGAACTCAGCAAACGCAGGTCGTTTATGCAGATCTTGCGGTGTTTGCCAGTTGCTGCCGCCGGAAACCTTTGGGCGTGGCTCGATTATCTTGTCGATCTCCCCCATAAGCACAGCATTCAGACGCGCTGCATCCGGCGGGGGCACATCCAAAGCCCACAGAGGGGTAGGAAACAGCTCATGAACTTCAAGATTCAGTTTCATGCGCGGATGTGGTCTCCCTCAGATGACCGTATAAAACGTAATTAGCTTAATCACCCCAAGATCACAATCAATATGATTAAGAGCGCCGTCTCGCCGGGCAATCAGCGCATTAGACTTGAAAACCCGCCACGTCTTAAAAATGAACTCGACCTTCAGAGGATGGAACCAGACAATCTAGGTCGTAAACTCATAAACGCGCCTAGGGGGATTCCCAAAATCAGCTGGTCGTGATTCAAACTCCCAAAAGGGAGTTTTCAGATGGCTCGTTACGAACTGAGCGATTTCGAATGGAGTGTGATCCTTCCGCTTCTTCCCAACAAG
>CANGTC010000005.1 GCA_947456505.1 Beijerinckiaceae bacterium | reverse complement strand
GATGCATGGCTTCGCCAGCGCCACGGACACAAGACGCCAAATCAAATCCGCGCCGAACAGCGCGGACTTGCAGCCAATGTCGCTACGGGATTAAAAATGGCGGCCTAACTGGCGCTAAGCGATGTCTCATAACCAGGCCGCAGTACACGCGCAAGTTCACTTGGCTGGGTTCGGCGTCGAGTTCGGCGAATGATGCTTATCTTCTTTTCGCGCGCAAAGATGCTCAGGTGAAGTCGGTTAATGAAGCGACGTTGGCCGGCGGGGCGCCTCTTGTCCTCGCAGGCACCGCTGAGGGGGCCTCAGGCAATGACGTCGCATTGCTGTTGCGAGATGTGATCGGGTTAAATGTGAAGATCATCGCCGGCTATCCCGATAGCGGAGCCATTTTTCTCGCTGTTGACCGCAAGGAGGTCGACGGGCGCTTCGTCGGGCTCTCCGCCGTCAGTTCATCGAAGCCTGATTGGTTGAAGGCGGATGGCCCAGTGCGGGCTTTGTTGCAATTCGGGAGGTCGGAGCGCAACAAGCTGTTTCCGGATACGCCCACCGCAAGCGAATTAGCGAAGGATGAGCGTGCACGCGCGCTGATTGGACTCGCTGAATTACCCTATCAACTGTCTCGTCCTTTGGCTGCGCCGCCTGGCGTGCCTCCGGAGCGGGCGAAAGCCCTTCAAGGGGCTTTTATGGCCATGCAGGGCGACCCTGACTACCTGAAGGAGGCTGAGCGACTTGGGTTGGACGTCAGCCCCGTTGATGGCTCTCAGGCCTTGGCCTTGATCGAGCGGCTCGCTGCCTCGCCCAAGGAGCTTCTTGACTATATGAAGAAGCTCCACGGGGATAAATGAGGAGGTTCAGACAATTCTGATGGACATGTCTGGCAGTCGCTCGATCTTGCACAGGATGACGTCGCCCTTGATTACCGGGCCCACATTTTCCGGGGTGCCGGAGTAAATGATGTCTCCCGGGACAAGCTCGAATGCTTCCGATAGTTTGGCGATCTGTTCGGCGACGCTCCAGAGCATATAGGATAGGTCCGCTTTCTGTTTCACCACACCATTCACTTCGAGTGAAATAGCTCCTTTGGTGAAATGACCGATATTCTCGACCCGATGCAAAGGCCCGATTGGCGCTGATTTATCGAAGCTTTTGCCGATCTCCCAAGGTTTCTTCTCATCGCCCATGGCGCGCTGCAGATCGCGACGGGTCATATCTAAGCCAACGGCATAGCCGTAGACATGTTCGAGCGCTTTTTCTATGGGGATATTTCGCCCGCCGGATTTCAGAGCTGCGACGAGTTCGACCTCGTAATGGTAGTTCTTCGTGAGGGTAGAGTAGGGATGGTCCGCCACCTCGCCAATTTTGACAATTTGAATGGCGTCCGTGGGCTTCTGAAAGAAGAACGGTGGCTCACGGGTCGGATCAGAACCCATCTCACGTGAATGGGCTGCGTAATTGCGGCCTATGCAATAGATCCGGCGTACGCTGAAGAGATCCGTAGTGCCGACGATGGGAATGGTTGTGCGCGGTGCTTCAAACAGGATTTTGGGTCCCGCTTGTGCTTGTGTCCCTTCGCTTGTGAGGGCTGCTCCAGCGCCCACCAGAGCTGCGCCTTTAAGAATATTCCTTCGTGCCCGGTTCATAGCGCTCCCCATGTGTTGACTGGTTTTTTCAAGTGGACGCTTGGGGCCAGGCTCTGTCAACCATTTTGCCTCGTAAGTTGTTGTCGTGAGCCCAAAGGAATGCCCTTGCGCAGCATAATCTCGACTTAACCCATAGGAATGTATTTCGCGCGTTCGAATTAATCATATTCAATAACTTTAACAATTATAATAACAAATGCTGTGATTAATCATCAAAAATGCATTTCTATTTAAGTATAAATTTCCAGTTGAAATAAACGTAATTGGAACTGATACTTCTTCCGCAACTTGGCTGTACAGCCTGCATTGAGGACACATCATCCATGCGCAGCAATGAACATCTCGAAGTCATGAACCGGCGCGATAAAGCCTTTCCCTCGGCTGTGATGACCTGCTCGGGAGAAGGGCTTGGGGAAATGCACAACGTCGCCGGCAAGAGTACGCAGCCTGTGCGCCGTCTTGTCATTATTGAGAAGCGCCCGTTGCTGCGCGAATGCCTGGAGCGGTGCCTGATGAGCATAGATGCGGAGGAGATCATATCCTACGCCTCTGCAGACCTTTGCATCGCTCGCCTGGAAGCTGGATTGTCTGCCGATCCTGCTGCGGAAACGCTGGTAGTATATTCGGTTGGAAACCAGTTCATCGATGTCGCTACGAGTGGCAAGATTACGCGCATTCTGAACGGTGGTCGTGGGATCCGTTTAGTCATCCTTTCCGAGCGCGAGGAAGTCTCTCAGGCGACGGCGGCTCTCGAGCAGGGAGCAAGCGGTTTCATTCCCATGACCATGTCGCTCAAGGTTGTGAGCGAGGCGATTCGATTGGTGCAGGCAGGCGGAATGTATGTTCCGGCGTCCAGCCTTTTGGCTGTTAATAGGCCAAATGAAGCCAGAGGAGCCGACGCCCATGCCGGGTTGTCTGGGTTGACGACGCGTCAACTCGCGGTGCTGGAGGCGGTCAGGCGCGGAAAGGCCAATAAGATCATCGCATACGAATTGAATATGTGTGAAAGCACGGTAAAGGTGCATTTGCGCAATATCATGAAGAAACTGCGGGCGCGCAATCGAACTGAAGCAGCGTTCATGATTAATGAGGCGATGCAGCAGGGCGCGTAAGCAGATAGATGTAATACACGCCTCTCAAGGAAGCCCCACATCTCGACGCCGTCATGAGAACGTCTGTAGAGACGTGTTTTGATATGGGCGTCGGGACATCAGCCTGCAATCTGAGAGCTGATCGATAGCGCGTTCGCTTTTATTTGAAGCGAACGCGCTCGCTTATGCAGCGTAACACCCGGTCGTCAGTCCTTGACGGTGGTCGTGTCTTTGGAATTCTCAGCGTTCGCCTCAGCTTTGGCGCGACGCAATTCAGCAGAGGTCTGTCCAGCCAGCACCGCCTTTTCAGGGAAGCGAGAGAAGAAACGATTCTCCGCCTTCGCCAAGGTGCCGCCCTTGCGGCCAGCCTTGGCTGCGAACTGCGGGTCCTGGGAAAATGCGCGCTTTTCGGCGGGTACTGAGCGACCGCCCATGGCGGCGATAGCGCGGCGCCGTTCGGGGGAAAGCGCGGCAAGGCCGCGTTTGCGCTTTGGTGGTTCTTCGGAAGATTCTGTCATGACCCTAGTCTCCGGCAATCTCTACATGAGCCGGGCTATGGGATAACAGCTGTAGTGCAAGGGGGTAGAAATGTTGGTTTCGTTTTTTGTGCTTCTGCGTGAAATGACAGTTTTGCACAAAATATCGCAGGAATTAAAAGTACTTATGCGTCCTTGTCGTGGACCAGTTCTGGCGCCGCCGAGCTGTGAAGACCTGCGGCGACAGCTGTTGGGCCTCCTTGTGCGGGTACGCGAACCAGGGTGCGAATAGCGGCCACGAGGTCTTCTTCCATAAATGGCTTGCCAAGCACCTTATCAAAACCCGACGCCTTGATGCGCTCTACCTCTTCATCGAGGACCTGGGCTGTGAGCGCGATCAGTGGGACATCAGTCATAGGGCAATGAGACCCGCGAAGCGCGGCAGCCGCCTCAAGGCCATCCATAATTGGCATTTGTACGTCGAGAATGGCGAGGTCGTATTCAGTCTTCATCAGGGCGTCCAAGGCTTTCTGCCCGTTGTCGACATCGTCAACCTGGTGGCCTTGCTTGGTCAAGATCATACGCAGCAACATACGGGAAGAAGGAGCGTCTTCCGCGATAAGGATCTTCAAACCGGGAAGCGGGGTCTCTGCTCCAACCGATATGGGCTGGTCCAATTGAGGGCTCGTGCTATCCATATACGGCATTTCCACATGGAATGTGGTGCCTATGCCGAGTTGGCTTGTGTAACTGATGCTCCCGCCCATCAAATTGATCAGGCGCTTGGTGATGGCCAGCCCCAGTCCAGTTCCCGATGAGCGAATACGACCCGCGAATGATCCCTGCTCGAAGGGCTCAAAAATGCTTTCTCCGACGATGGGCGCAATCCCATCGCCACTATCGGCGACCTGGAAGCAGATCATATCGCCCTTCATAAAAGCGATGAGTTTGATCTCTCCGCTCTGGGTGAATTTCGCGGCATTGCTGACCAGGTTCAAAAGCACCTGCTTGATGCGGCGCATATCGGCGATAATATGGTGTGGCGTCTCCGGTTCCAGAGAGAAGCTGGTTTTGACAGGCTTCCCTTGCGTCAGAATTGCCGCCGTTTCGGCAAGTTCCTCCATCAGTTTCTGAATTGAGATACGGCTGGGATGGAGCGTGACGCGATCAGCTTCGAGGCGCGTGAAGTCGAGAATATCATCGACGATATCAAGCAGATGACGGCAAGATTGATTGATGAGTTTGGAGATGTGCTTGGGTTCTTCCCCAACGGCGGCTTTACCGAGGATCTGAGCGAAGCCGTTGATGGCGTTCAGAGGCGTGCGGATTTCATGGCTCATCGCTGCCAGGAAGGATGATTTCACTTTTGTGGCGCGTTCGGCCATCTCGGCCAGATCTTTCATCTTGCGCGCCTGCGCCCAAACCTGTCGTGTGCGCTCCACCAGAGCGGCCTCGCGTAGGCGAGATTCACTGACATCGGTGCCATATACGACAGTCTCGCCAATAGGCGTTTTGGAGCTCTCAATGCGCAACCACCGATCTGCGCCAAGATTGATTTCATTCTTTCGTTCAGGCCCAATCGCCGGACCCTCGGCCCCAGCATCGCGTTTGCGGACGCCCCCAACCGCTATGTCATCAGCTTCCTGGCCTGGTTCGCTCTTGCTTTGGAGATAGGTGACCATTGTGGTCAGATCCGCCGCCATCGCCTGTTGGCTGAAAGCCTCAGAAAAGGCTTTATTGAAGACAGACAGATGCCCTGAAGAATCGTAAATAGCGAAGCTGTCCTGGATTGTGTTGAGCGCTGATGCGAGACGGATCTCCGCCGCAGCCGCTCTTCTTTCATTCCGTCGACAGGTGTTCATGGCCAGCAAGAGAATGGCGCCCGTCAGAAGAATGATAGCGGATATTACGACACCAATTGTATAGGGCTCAACTTGTTGTTGCGCTACGCGGGCCGCTATGCCTGCCGATGAATAGCTCGCAACCGCGATCAGCGGCTTATCCATCATTTTGACGAAGTTGCTGGCGCGGGGACCCGTGTTGCTCTGGTATTCGAAGCGCCCGCTTAAGCCGCTGTTGGCAGCCGTTAGAATGGCTGTCTGCGGGACCAGATTGGTCAGGTATGCTTCAAGGTGACGGGATCCCGTGCGGATCACGCCGTCGAAGCCATAGAGGCTGACGGCCGGATCCAGAGCGGCCATATTGTCGCCCTTGAGCAATTCATCCCAGAAACAAGCGAAGTAATAGGGATTGACGGAGGCGACCAGAACGCCGCGCAGGGAACCGTCAGCGTTCAGCACCTTCCGTGAGAGATGGAAGACCCATGTCTGGGAGACGCGGCCAATCAATGGCTTGCCGATAAACAAGCCATCAGCCTGGCCATCAAGATGGACACGAACGCTTTCGCCATTCGCCAGATTCGTTCGATCTGGATCCATCCCCATATTCGTCTCGACTGCTCGCCCTTCCTTGTCCACGAAAGTCAAAAGGACCAGCGGTTCCAATGAGATGATTTTTTTCTCGATAAGCTTGTCGAGGTGCGCCGACTCGTCTGACATCAGGTGACCGGCCATTCGCAGCGTGGCGTCGATCGAGTTGATCGCGTTGGAGATTTGGTCTGCGAACAGTGTGCTGGTCTGATGGAGTTCGCGATAAGCGTCCTCGGTGACCTTTTTCTCAATCCGGGTGCTCATTTCGAGCACGACGAACCAGTTGATGGACAAGGATGCCAGGCATGCAAAAAGAGTGGTGACGAAGGGCAGACGGCTCAAGCTTGAGCTTATCTTTTTGTTCGAGACCAGACGCTTCACCGCTGACCCCCGATCTGGCTTTCGCGCAGGGGCCGGGATGGCGGCGAGGTCGGGCTTGCCGTGGGAACGTTTTCTGGCAAATGAGCTCGTATGGTAACGCAATTAAATGAACTCTTCACGTTTCGGACGGAATGTACCGAATGAAACATTTTAAGCTTATTGCCTTTTGAACACAACCGTATCAAATTGGTTTGAACAAGACCTTGGAGATATGAGTAAAAATGCCACATCTCGATCACAAGTACCTGAAGGACATCATTTCCCTTCTGGGCGCTGATCAGTTCGCGCCCCTCAAGGACCAATTTATCAAGGATTGCAATCAGGCTGTCGCGATTCTGGAGGCGGCCATCGCCAACGACGACGATTTGCAGGTCCGCAAACAAGCGCATTGGCTCAAAGGCGTCCTGGCCCAGTATGGAGCCAAAAATGGGGAAGCGATAGCGGCCCGGCTCGTCGATGATCTGCCCTCCGATTGGCAAAATTTGACGCGGTCGCTCCTTGATGAAACGGCGAGGGCTTGCGAAGAAATGGAAGCCCTCGTCGGATCCTGAAAGCAACCTAGTAGATTGCGTAACCCAAGCCTCGCACATTCTTGATCGTCACGGTCGAGCCGGTCTTCTTGATCTTTGAACGCAGGCGGCTGACAAGAACATCAAGCGCCCGGCTTTGGTCGCTCATGCGTGAGCGGCCAATCACGCGAGCCATTTCCGTACGCTCGACGAATTTTCCATTGTTGGCGATCAGCAACCGCAGAACAATGAATTCAGAACTAGTCAGGGGCACCCGCACCTTCTTGTCTGAGATCATCTCGCGCTCGACCTGATCAACTTCCAGATCGCCAAAGACAAGAGAGTTCATGGATCCCTGGGACCCACGCCGATTGGTGCCCTTGAGCGCTATGCGAATACGCAACAGGAGTTCACGAAGCTCGACGGGTTTGACGATATAGTCCTGAGCGCCGAGCTCAAGCGACAGAACCCGGTCGAGCGCCGACTCTCGTGCGGACACCACGATGCAGGGTATTTGAGCGCGAGCGATGGAGGTCAAGAGGTCAAATGACTCGCCATCTTCGAGGCTGAGATCGAGCAGCACAATGTCAGGCTTGAACAAATCGAGCGAACGGCGCGCAGCCGCCACAGACCAGGCGTTGTCTACCTGCATCGAATTGCTGCGAAGATAGTCGCCGATCATGAGACGCACAGATTCGCTGTCTTCAACCAGGAGGACCCGTGTCTCTATCCGCTTGCCAGTAGCCCTCGCTTGCTGGTCCGCATCCTGCGGGGGCGCCTTCTGTGTTTTCGTGTCCATGGACGTCGCTCTTTCCGTATTCGCCGCAGTGAAGTATAGATTGAGCTTTAGCTCAAAAATACTAAGTTACCTTCGCGAAGGTAACGATGCAGGTGACCTTGCGTAATATGCATAAGCTCTAGATACATGTGTTTCGGTTATCGCTCAATAGGCTTGCAAAAAAAAAGTGTACAAAAAACTTAAGCTTAGCTGATGTCTGCGTTCTAAATTTCGTTTCGGCAGCGCTTTGTCGCCACAAATGGCGCAATTTTTGGCTACGATTTGCAAGTTAGGGTGGCTTGAGCGATGCTGCTGCATTCGCGGCGGTCAGAACCAGGAGAGTGCTCCATGTCAAATGTGCTGTCGATCAGATCCCTACGGTGCGGCGTGGCGGTCGCGACCCTCGCGGGCGTGTTATTGACGCTGGCGCCCATGGAGGCATCCGCTCAATATCGTCGCAGGGGGCCGAGTGCGGGCGCAGTCGCGGCTGGCGTTGTGGGCGGGTTGGCCCTTGGGGCGCTGGCTGCAGGCGCCGCCAGGCCCTATTACTATGGTCCTGGACCCTACTATTACGGCCCAGGTCCCGCCTATGTGGTGGAGGATGACTTGCCGCCCCCACCACCAGTCCGCCCCCGCTGCTGGTTTGAGCGGGAAGATGTGTGGGACGGATATGGTTATGTGCCGCGCCGCGTCCGGGTCTGCCGTTGAACTCGTGAGATCCTGACAGCGGCCCAAGCTGCTTTGAACGCTTGTTGTTATCCTTAGCTTCCAAAGAAAAAGCCCTGCGGAATCTCCGCAGAGCTTCTTCTTGTGGGCTGCGGCGGCTTAATCGTTGGCGTAGATGTCCCGGTCCTTGGTTTCCGGCAGGAACAGCAGGCCGATGACAAAAGTGATCAGCGCAACAATGATCGGGTACCAGAGGCCGGCGAAAATATCGCCGGTCGAGGCGACGATCGCGAATGCCGTGGGAGGCAGGAAGCCGCCGAACCAGCCGTTGCCCAGATGGTAGGGCAGCGACATGCCGGTATAGCGAATGCGAGTTGGGAATAACTCGACAAGCAGGGCGGCGATGGGCCCGTAGACCATCGTGACGAAGATCACGAGGATGAACAGTATACCCATGCTCTTGATAGCCCGAGGGTCAGCAAGAACCCCGCTGACGGTCGTCTGCTTCAGAATGGTCGCGTCGCCAGGCTTGGGATAACCCGCAGCTTGGGCTGCAGCGACCACGGCGGCGCCGGTATTATCGGTCACCGCGGTCTCTGTCCCATTAACTGTCGCCTTCAACTCGGAACCGGCCGAGCCTTCGACGAGATCATAATGGATGGAGTTGGTGGCCAAGGTGCGCCGGACGACGTCGCAGGGCTGGGTAAAGGTGCGAACGCCCACGGGATCGAACAGGTTGCTGCAACCCGCCTTATCCGCAGTCAACACAACCTTGACCTTTTCTGTGGCGCTGAACAGGGCCGGATTCACCGTATTTGCCAGTTCTTTGAACAGGGTCATATAGCTGGCGGCGGCGATCAGGCAGCCTGCAAGCAGGATCGGCTTGCGGCCGATCTTGTCTGACAGCCAGCCGAAAAAGATGAAGAAGGGCGTACCGACCAGGAGTGAGAAGGCGATCAGCAGGTTGGCTGTCGTGCCATCCGTCTTCAGCGTCTGCGTCAGGAAGAACAGGGCATAAAATTGTCCTGTGTACCAGACCACAGCCTGGCCGGCGGTGCCGCCGAATAGGGCGATGAGCCCGATCTTTGCGTTTTCCCAACGGCCAAACGCCTCAGTGAGCGGCGCCTTTGAGTTGGTGCCTTCCTCTTTCATCTTCTGGAAGGCGGGCGATTCCGCCAACTGAAGACGGATCCAGATCGAGACCGCGAGCAGGACGATGGAAACCAGGAAGGGAATCCGCCATCCTCCCCAGGGTGCGTTGAACTCAGCAGGATCCATCGCCAGACGGAGGGCGAGAATCACGAGCAGGGATAGGAACAAGCCGACCGTCGCGGTCGTCTGAATCCATGATGTATAAAAGCCGCGACGGCCAGGAGGCGAATGTTCCGCCACATAGGTCGCGGCGCCGCCATATTCTCCACCAAGCGCAAGGCCCTGTGTCAGGCGACAGAGAATAAAACCGACCGGCGCCAGATAGCCGATCTGCTCATAAGTTGGCAGCAAGCCGACGATGAAGGTCGAAAGACCCATCAAGGTCATGGTGACGAGAAAGGTATATTTGCGGCCGATGAGGTCGCCGAGCCGGCCGAAGAAGAGGGCGCCGAACGGGCGCACAGCAAAACCTGCCGCGAATCCGAAAAGCACGAAGATAAATCGGGCTGTTTCGTTGCTGCCCGGCACGAATGCCGTGGCGATATTCGCCGCCAGAGACCCTGCAAGATAGAAGTCATACCATTCGAAAACGGTTCCTGCGGAAGATGCGATGATGACCTTTCGCTCTTCGGCTGTCATTGGCCGGTGCTTCTCGGCGCTCGCCGTAGCCATGCTCATAGTGGTTTCCCTCCATTTTTAATGCGTGCGGTCTAGTCGTTTAGCCGAACCGCCGGGCTTTAAACTTTTTTGGAATTTGGAATCCGATACGGACAGTCCGCCTCCCTGATGGCTTGTCATCGTGAGCGCCAGTCCCGAGGAAGCTCGCGATTCCCCGGCGACTTGCGCCACCGTTGATGCAACGCATAATAATGTTGTGGAGGGGCCGAAGTCGATGGACTCAGGTATGACACCTTCGTCTAGCAGACGAAGTAACCAATGACGTAATATTATACTTTAGTCTAAGTAAATCCGTGATCGCGCTTGAATGTCTGACCAAGGCAAGCAATCACGTTCCTTTGGGGTTCAACTCTTGGGGCCCAACAGCTTCATGTGAGAGACCGCAAGAGCGACGGCGCATGCGTTGGAGACATTCAAGCTACGGATGGCGCCGGGCATGTCCAGCCGCGCCAGCACGTCGCAGTTCTCCCTCGAGAGGCGGCGCAAGCCCTTGCCTTCGGCGCCGAGCACCAGCGCCAGTGGCCGGGACAAGACCGTATCTTCAAGGGAGGCAGGTCCATCTGAATCAAGACCGACCCTCAGATAGCCCATGTCGCCGAGCGCCTCGAGCGCGCGGGCGAGATTGACCACCACACACAGGGGCACATGTTCCAGTCCGCCGGACGCCGCCTTGGCTAGCACGCCAGTCATATGGGGGGAGTGGCGTTCGGTGGTGACGATGGCGTCAACCGCGAAGGCGGCGGCTGTGCGCACGATAGCGCCGACATTATGGGGATCAGTGACCTGATCGAGCACCAGCACGAGTCCATTTGCTGGAAGATCGGAAATATCCAGCGAATCGAGGGGGCGTGCTTCAAGCAGCAGGCCTTGATGGACCGAATCGGCAGGCAGGCGCGCGGAGATTTCCTCAAGGGTGACGATGGTCGGCATCACATTCCGGGCCGCGATCTCGGTTGCCACGCGTTCAGCAGCATCCGCCGTCGCCCAAAGACGCAGGATTTCGCGCCGAGGCGAGCGCAGAGCCTCGCGCACGGGGTGATAGCCCCAGATTTGCGCCACATCCGGTGGGGACCTATGCCGGGCCTCCTGCCGTGAGGACCGGCGGCCGCCGGGGTTGGGGGCAACCTGAACCGCGCCGGTTCCCCGACGATCATGGGCGGCGCTTCTGCGGCCGGAGCGGAATTCCTTGCGGGCCACTGGTAACCTCTTTCGGCGATTTGGACCGCAGTCATGTCATGGGGAACGACCTTGCGCAATCAAAGCGTCATTTTCCGGGTTGACGGGCGGGCTCCTATTGCGGATAAGCCCCTCCAGATGAAGCCCTGCCTGCCGGTGGGGTTTTTTCGGGACGCGCCGCTTGCGGTTGTGTACCGGGGGAATGTCCCGAGCGGCAAAGGGGGCGGACTGTAAATCCGCTGGCTATGCCTTCGCAGGTTCGAGTCCTGCTTCCCCCACCACACCTCCCTTTCCCTTGCTATCGGCCCTCATTGGCTTTTGTAGCCTGTCGCGAGCGCTTCTCCCTTGGATCCACCCGGGGATTTGACGCGCCCTGCGCAGGGTTCTAGCCTGCCTGCAACAAGCAAAAAAGCTTGATCAAGGCAATGAGGGGGCTGGAAATGCGCAGGATCAGACAATCCATCTTCGCACTTGCCCTAGCCTCCCTTCCGCCAAGCTACTGCTATGCCCAGACATCGTTAGATCCAGCAAAGTTTTTCAGGTCGCATACGGTTCGATTCATTGCCGGTGGCGGTCCTGGAGGCGGCTACGTCAATTATGCGCGCCTTCTGGCGCCGCATCTGGCCGCGGCGCTCGGCACTACGGTAATCGTTGACAATCAGCCGGCCGCCGGTGGGCTTGCGGCGCTCAATCATATCGTCGCGAGCGATACGGACGGATTGCAATTCATCATTATGAATGGGGGCGGGGCCGTCCTGTCGCAACTCTTCAATCTGCCTACGGTGCAGTACGATCTTGCTACGGTCAGCATTCTGGCGACGGTGAGTTCCTCGCCTTGGCTCGTTCTGGTGAAACCTGATTCCCCATTTCAGTCCATGGCGGATCTCGTTAAGGTCGGCGGTGTGTTGCGTTGGCCGGCGACCGGGCCCATCGATGGCCTTTCCGATGGGGCCTCAATGATGTGCGAGGCCTACGCTTTGAATTGCCGCGTCGTCATGGGCTACAAGTCCAGTAATGAGGGATCCCTTGCGATCGTCCGTGGTGAAATGGACGCGCTCTATGTCTCCGATACTTCGGCGAACAATTACATCAAAGCGGGGCAGAGCAGAGCTATCGCCGTGGTTTCAAAAGCACGCACACGCTTCTTTCCGCAGATGCTGACTGTATTTGAAGGGCCGACGCTCGCGCTAGAGCAAAACTGGTGGCTATCTGCGCGCTCTGAAGTGGACGCGCTCGGTCGCATCATTCTGGCCTCGCCGAAGATCCCTGCGGACAGACTAGGCTATCTCCAGAGCATCGTTCAAAAAGTGCTCACCGATCTGGCGTTACTTGCTGATGGCGACAAACTTGAGAGATACATAGAATATCAAGATCCCGAAGCGACCAAGAAGCGCATTATGGACTTGCTGACTGAGGTGGTCGGCGAGAGGAAGGACAGACTCAAGCAGGTCGTGATGAAGAAATATCTTCCCGGGGGATAGTCTGATATCAAGCCGAGCGTCTGTATGATACAGACGCTCGAGCCTAGCCAAAAAACTGCTGAACATCCCTGACGAACATGCGAAGATTGTTGGGCCATTCATTTTGATAATGAATTATTTTTTGTCGAACAGACGCAATTTTGGATAAAATGTTGGCGGTCGAGAAATCCTGCTCGAAGGTGATCTGAAACACCTCGTTCAATTCTGAATTGCCGTAATCCCTTGCGTCGAAGTTTGGATCCCAGAAATGAATGACGGGAATACACCCACACAGTAATGCCTCTATGGCAAGTGCGGTGATGGAATCCGATAAATGCAAAAACCGCGACATT
This sequence comes from Beijerinckiaceae bacterium, assembly GCA_947456505.1. Classification (GTDB taxonomy): domain Bacteria; phylum Pseudomonadota; class Alphaproteobacteria; order Rhizobiales; family Beijerinckiaceae; genus Terripilifer. The sequence goes on along the minus strand of CANGTC010000005.1, from coordinate 56,102 downwards.
CTCAAGAAAGCCAGCAACTGGTCACGTTCCCTTGGCCATTTCCTTGTGATTAAAAGATGGGGCTTGCCACCATCAAATTGCGTGGGCAACGGCGGGCCTTTTCCAAAATACATTGAATGGAGTTCACGATCCTCAATATTATCAGCGAAATTCAAAATTTCGGTATCAAAATTCGGGAAGAATAAAACCGGAGCTGATTCATCGAACATTCTGGAAAATGTGAAAATATATTGCCTAAAGGAACGGTCGATTTTCTCCTTTTGTATTAGACCATCTTTGTTCAGAAGATAACGAGCGACATGCTTGGCCCCAAGTGGGTTATTGTGCACCACTTCAGGATAGATGACGATGGCGTCTTGATCGTCAGGGTGAAGGGTTGTTCCATATATTGCTATCTTGGACGATTCGCCCAAGGCGTTCAGGGAATCGTTGAGGAGATACAACATGACGACGCCAGCGAACTTGTGATCCAAGGGCGGCGCGTAAACAATGAACTTTCTGTGGCCAATCTGATTCATCTATGTAGACCTCGTGCAAATGATTCGCGTCAAAGGTAGCAGGGTATTGAAAAATTACATATATTTTTAAAAGGTCACTATCAACTTGGCTGAATTGTTGTTGTCGCCGGAAGGGCGTGTTGGTAACCTCGACGGGCTGGATTTGCGCTTGGGGAGTTGCTTTTTATCTTCTTGCAGGAGTTGAATGAGCATGGATCCGATTGTCGTTTTCGACCTTGATGGAACGCTTGCTGACACAGCGGATGATATTGTTGGTGCGGTGAACCATGTTTTCAAAGTGCATGATGTCCCAGAATTCATTCTCGGCGGTCGTAAGTGGCTGATCAGTTCTGGTGGCAGGGCGATCATCTCTGCCGGTTTGGCGGACGTTGGGATGGAGGTTCAACGAGATCAGGTTGAGATTTTTTTTCGACTTTTCATCGATTATTATCAAGAGCACGTGGCGGTTCATTCTCGGCTTTATCCAGGGGCGCAGACAGCGCTGGAGGGATTGTCGCGCGACGGTTATAAATTGGCCATATGCACCAACAAGAGCTATGGTCCTACCACGCAATTGCTCGAAAAATTTTCGATTCAGCATTACTTCGCCGCTGTTTGCGGTAACGATTCGCTGCCGTGGACCAAACCTGATCCGCGAGCCTTGCTCTCAACCATTCAGCTTGCTAAAGGCGATCCAAAGCGCTGCGTGATGGTTGGCGACACGAAACCTGATGTTGATGCTGCCAGATCTGCGGGCATTCCGGTCATCGCTGTTGATTTCGGTTATTCGGATGTGCCGGTCGAAGCCTTGCATCCCGATCTTGTGATGTCCGATTTTGCTTTCTTACGTGATCAAGTCGCATCTATATCCAGACGGCGCTAAAATACCTGTCGCATGAAAGTGAGATGCGAATTCGTTTCTCGATGAAGTTTGCTTCCGGCCTTAAGTGTAAAGTCGGCCATATCTGAAAATCGAATAAGGAATGTTGTTGGACCTCACAGCCCGCAGTTCGCTCATGCTTTCGCGCTTCGTTTGTGGACTTGCGCCAGTGTGTTTTGCCTCTACTTGATGGTCTGAAGCAAATTTTCCCAGAGTTTTGCGCTGCGCGCCCAATTGAACTGTCCACGATTCGCCAGGGCCCCAGAGCTCAAAAGGCTTGTGAGCTCTGGATCCCTGCAGAGGCGGATCACATCGGCCGCGAGCCCTTCAAAGCTTGCAGCCCGCAGGCCATTGATCCCATGGCTTACGCGTTCTGAAAGAGCGCCGATTCCAAGGGTCAAGACAGGGAGCCCGGCGCACTGGGCCTCTGCAGCGGCCAGACAGAACGTTTCGTCCGCCGCTCCTATGCAAATAAGGCTGGTGGCCGTCTCGTAAAATCGAACCAGTTCCTGTTTACCCGTGCGGGGATGAAATATAATTCCCGCAGCTTCAGCCGTCTCGGCAGGCATTTGCGCTTGCACATGACTTGAGCCGAAGACATGCAATTTGGCCTCAGGGGCCGCAGGGCGCACCTGCGACGCCCAGATCCGACAGGTTGGCGCAAGGCCCCTTTGAGGTTGCGAGACGAAGGCAAAGTTTAGGTCCCTTGTCCGGTCCGTCCGAGCAGACTCGAAAAGTGTCGTCACGCCAAGTGGGATAACAGTTCGGGTCCGGAAGGTCAGGAGCGGGGATATGGCCTGCATGGCGTCGCGCGATCCAAAAACGGCATGGGGCCTCGCCCTCAAAATCGGCGCGAGTTGTTTCTTGCGTAATGCTTTTTCGACTGCGAGCGGGTTATGCGACCAGAAGATGCGCATCTTGTAGTCGCCCGCCTCCAGAACTCGAGCGTCGTTGCAGGAAATCAGGGCGTCGCCTTGACTTTGGCATAGCTTTGGCCAAGGGAGAGGACGGGCGCTGCGCGACGATGCGCAGTCGCCCATGATTGTTACCTCATGCCCGCGGGCCACAAGGGCGTCGCCAAGTTCGAGGCAGGCGGTTTCGATGCCGCCGAGCGCGCTGTCTGACCCAAGGCTATCGGTGAGTTGGCTATGGGAGGGCGGTGCGATGGTTATTTTCAAGCTCCGCCTCCACCTCGGCGATCACCAGAGGAACTTTCACGGTGAATGCTTGCACATAGTCCCCGGAGAACCCAATCACTGCGCGATAGCGCAGGCCAAGGCGCATCGCCAGCCAGCAATAGGTGCTTTTGATATGGTTCGCAGGAAACAGTTCTATGACCAGGGTTCCCGGCTGGCAGAAGAGCAGATTGGTCAAACCTGCCCCATGCACAGAAATGACAATCCGGGCCGTCCTGAAGGCCTCGATCTGGGATTTATGATCATTGCTTTTGGGAAGGAAAAATTCAAAGTCGTAATCTAGGAGTTCCGCCATCAGTTCTGCCTCATTTACAAGGCGTCGCAATCTGGCGTCGCCCCTGCTGACGAACAGGAGTTTGTCTGGCGCAGGTGCAGGGGGGAGTTGATAATAGTCGCAGAGCAACTGTCCAAGATCGTTCGCCTCATCCCGCGTCACGGGCATCCATTCGAAGGTATTTGGATAGCGCGCGAGCCAAAGCGCGCTGACATCCATCAGTCGCTCAGTCTTGTCGAGCTCCAAAATCTCAATGTTCTTGTATGCAGAGGTTATCGCGCGAAGTGTGTGGTTTATATAAGGTGGATAGCTGGATTTGGTGATGATCGTCATCGCGCCAATCTCCGTCCCATATCGACGAAGAAAGTAAAGCAGGGGAATGACGTCGCTCGCGAAGAAATGGTAAAAATGACCGTTAGAGGTCACTGTGTAGGCAGGTGCGGGCGGCGCCCTGCGACTTTTCAACAGTGCGGGCTTCGCCTCGTTCCAGTTGGCGTCGCCTGGCCATAGCTTCAGAACGGACGAGCCGCTTTCGTCCATCACCATCATGGTGTTTCCGGTGACGATGCAGTGATCAACTCTGAAGAGAACGGAGCGAAGCGGCGTTTTCCCGGTAGGATAGGTAGAGGTATCGCCGGCGTCGTTGGCCATGGCGGCCAGAAGGACGTTTCGGGCCAGCTCAAGATCTTCAGGAGCGAAGGCCAGCTCCTGCATTTCATCCTCGACAACCGAATGCGCAAACTCCCCGACGAAAGAGGTCTTCAAGGGAAAATTCAGCGATCTGCCGAGCGCCGGTACCCATTTGCAGAGCTGCCGGAACAGCGCCCAACGAATCCAGCGGCTGGTGAACATGAGACGAATATGTGACTTGCGAGGCATCAGGCCATGGTCCCTGATCCCAGATCCCCCTTGGGATCGCCGCAGTCCCTCATCTCGATCATCGGTTCGCTCCAGCGCTCATGACGCATCTCACCGCACCTGGTTCAAAAGCTCAAGCTCAAGCAATGCTTTAAGATCGTTCTGGGTGCTTAGGCCCATCGACGCGCGCTCGTCAACCCATTCAAGAGCAATCTCCAGTGGGATCGCGATGCCCAGTAGGCGGGTAAGGCTTGCATTCTGAGTGTATTTCAATACATTGAACAAGATTAACCCGAAGGTGTTATTATGTCTTTGTTTCTCTTTACTCCGAAGCGTCATAGCGATGAGCGTGGTTGGTTCGCTGAAATCTATAGGGAGACTACCTGGGCTAATCTGGATCTCCCGACAGGGTTTGTTCAGGACAATCAATCTTTGTCGCATAGGGTCGGCACCGTGCGCGGGCTTCATTTTCAGGCGCCTCCAAGGGCTCAGATCAAACTTGTTCGGTGTCTCCGCGGGCGACTTTTCGATGTCGCGGTAGATATGCGGCGGGGTTCTCCCACCTATGGGTCCTTTGTCTGCGCCGAATTGTCAGAGGCCGGTGGTGAGCAACTCTATATCCCCATCGGTTTCGCCCATGGGTTCATGACCCTCGAACCGGATTCCGAGGTCGCCTACAAGGTTTCGGATTATTATGCGCCGGAATGCGATGGCGGTATTTGCTGGAGCGATCCGGGTCTTGGCGTCCCCTGGCCATTTCCTCCCGCCGAGGCGTTCGTCTCTCCCAAGGATGCGGGGCTGCCATTGTTGAAGGACTTTGAAAGTCCATTCTCTTACGATGGTCGCCCTCTCGAACTGATCCGGATCTGACTGATAGCATGACACAAAAGCGAATTCTCGTAACCGGAGGAGCGGGATTTATCGGGTCGGCATTGGTTCGCCAACTCATCAGCCGCACGGAGCATCGCGTTCTTGTGCTCGATAAACTCACCTATGCTGGCACGCTGTCGTCGTTGGCGCCGGTTGCGGGCGATCCCCGATACGCCTTTGTGCGCGCTGATATTTGCGATCAGCAGGCGGTTGCGGAGGCTTTTGCGGGTTTCGACCCCGACATTGTCGTTCATCTTGCTGCCGAGTCCCATGTTGATCGCTCAATAGATGGGCCAGGCGCTTTCATCGAGACCAATCTGGTTGGCACATATGTGCTCTTGCAGGCTGCGCGCGCCCATTGGGCGGCATTGCCCGGGGGGCGAAAGGTGGCCTTCCGCTTCCATCATGTCTCTACTGATGAGGTATTCGGCGCCTTGGGGGACGAGGGCTTCTTCACTGAAGAGACGGCTTATGATCCCCGCTCCCCCTATTCCGCCTCGAAGGCGGGTTCTGACCATCTGGTTCGGGCCTGGTGGCATACCTATGGCCTTCCGATCACCATGACCAATTGCTCCAATAATTACGGTCCCTATCATTTTCCGGAAAAGCTTATCCCGCTGATGATCGTGAAGGCGCTGGCGGGGGAGACGCTGCCGGTTTATGGGCGGGGCGAGAATGTGCGCGACTGGCTCTATGTGGAGGATCACGCTCGGGCTATTCAGTGCGTCTTCGAGCGAGGGGAGCCAGGAGCCACCTATAATGTGGGCGGCCGTGCCGAGCGTAAGAACATCGACGTTGTGCATGGTGTTTGCGGTGCGCTGGATCATCTGCGTCCGCGTTCGGATGGAAAGTCCTATGCCACCCAAATTGGTTTCGTAACGGATCGTCCAGGCCATGATTTCCGCTATGCGATCGACTGTTCCCGGCTTGAGCGCGATCTTGGCTGGGCGCAGCAGGAGAGTTTCGAGAGCGGCTTGGCCAAGACAGTGGGCTGGTATCTGGAAAATGAGGCCTGGTGGCGTCCGCTGATCGGACGAACCTATAGCGGGGAGCGGCTCGGCCTGAAGGGCGCATGAGGGACATTCTCGTTACAGGCGGTTCGGGTCAGGTCGGGGGGGCTCTGGCGCGTGTGGGCGCGCCCGACGGCTTTCGGTTCGTCATGCCTTCGCGCACAGAGATGGATTTGCGCGATCCTGCTTCCATTGCAGCTTTTGTGGCGACCCGACCCTGGGCTGCGGTCATCAACGCAGGCGCCTATACGGCGGTGGACCGCGCGGAGGCGGACATTGAGGCCGCCTGGCGGGTGAACGCGCTGGCGCCCGCCTGCCTCGCGAGGGCGACTGCTGTGGTTGGCGTACCGATCATACATGTATCGACGGATTATGTGTTTTCAGGGAATCTTGATCGCCCCTATCGGGAGGATGACCCCATTGGTCCGCTCGGCGTCTATGGAGCCAGCAAGGAGGGGGGAGAACAAGCGGTGCGCACCGGCAATCCTCGGCACGTCATTTTGCGAACCTCCTGGGTGGTGAGCGCTCATGGCGCCAATTTCATCAAGACAATGTTGAGGCTGGGCGCTGAAAAGGACGTGCTCCGCGTGGTCGCCGATCAGCACGGCGCGCCCACAGCCGCCGTTGATTTGGCCGGCGTGCTGGCTCTCATTGCCCAACGCATGATCAATGATCCTGACGCCCCCGTGGGAACCTTCCATTTCGCCAATGCCGGCGCCACAACCTGGGCTGGTTTCGCCGCCGCAGTCTTTCGTTTGTCCGCCCAACGCGGTGGGCCGTCGGCGCGCGTGGAGCCCATAACCACGAAGGACTACCCCACGCCCGCCCGGCGGCCCGCAAATTCCCGGTTAGACCTACAGCGCATCCGCGATCTCCATGGCGTGCAGCCGCGCCCTTGGGAAGTGGCTATCGCAGACATCATAGACGAACTCATTCCACCGAGGGCTTCATGAAGGGCATCATCCTGGCTGGCGGTTCGGGCTCGCGTCTGCATCCGGCGACGTTGGCGGTCAACAAGCAGCTCCTGCCTATCTACGACAAGCCGATGATATATTATCCGTTGTCGGTGCTCATGCTGGCGGGGATCAAGCAGACGCTGATCATTTCCGCTCCCGAATATCTGGCCAATTATCAGAATCTCTTCGGCGATGGTTCTGCCTGGGGCATCGAGATTTCCTATGCGGTGCAGCCCCGTCCTGAGGGGCTGGCGCAGGCTTTCATCATTGGACGGGAATTCGTGGGAAAGGATCCCGTCGCCCTCATCCTCGGGGACAACGTCTTCTATGGCGCGGGGCTCGGTTCAAAACTGAAGCATGCCGCGAACCAGACAAAGGGCGCCACAGTTTTCGCCTATCATGTGGAGGATCCAGAGCGTTATGGTGTGGTCTCCTTGGATCCCAGCGGACGGGCCATTAGCATCGAGGAAAAGCCCGCCAATCCCAAGTCTCCATGGGCCGTCACAGGGTTATATTTCTATGATAATGATGTGCTGGATATCGCGGCCGCCGTGACGCCCTCGGCGCGAGGCGAGCTGGAGATCACGGACGTTAATCTCGCCTATCTGGAACGCAGCGTTCTTACAGTTGAGCGCCTGGGTCGCGGCTTCGCCTGGCTCGATACAGGCACCCATGATTCATTGATCGAAGCGGGCGAATTCGTGCGCACCGTGCAAAAGCGCCAGGGTGTGCAGGTCGCATGTCTGGAGGAGATCGCCTACGAGCAGGGCTTCATTTCGGCTGCACAGGTGAGGGCGCGCGGAGAACTCTTCTCCAAGACTGCCTACGGCCAATATCTTCTGCGACTTGTCCGTGACTGAAGGACCTATTCGCCGGATTGCAGGATCGTATTTTCGTCATAGGCGCCATTGATGGCGATGGCCCGTTTCGCCAGTCAGCAACCTGTCACAGGCGCAAACAACTCATCCGGGGAAACAAGCCGGGATGACAGGTTTTGTTCATGCACATATTGGCACAGCGCCGCAATGGTGCGGCGATTGGGCTCCAGCCCGTAGGAGAAATAATCGTCTCCGAAGATGCGCCGCGCCTCCTCCACATGGTCGATGAGGAAAGGCAGGGTAAGGTGCAGCGCATCGGTGTCGTAGAGCCCATGGGTCGCGATGTCTTTCGCGCGGCAGAAGGCGTCGTAAATGGATTGCGCAATCTGCGGATGTTCCCGATAGGCCGGCGCCTTGATCACGACCGTATGCATGGCGGGGAAGATGCCGGTGCGCTGGTAATATTCGGTTTCGACCGCCTTGAAGTCGGGGAAGAGCCGAACGATGTTCGGATCCCGGTTCAGGAAGCTCGAAGGGATGTCCTGGGTGATCAGCGCGTCCACTTCGCCATTCACCAGCATGTCGTTAAGCGTCTGCGCCTTGGTCAGAAGCGTGATGCGAACATCATCGGGCGTATGCTCGGGCCTTGTAGCGGCGACCCCATGGTCGATTCCGCCCACGAACCAATGTAGATCGCGCGCATGGATTCCGAAATCATGTTGCAACAGCCCGCGCGCGAAGACCAGCGCGGTTGATGTATAGCGCATGGTGCCTACGCGCTTGCCTCGGAGATCGCCGCCCTTTGTGATCCCGGAATCCCTGCGCACATAGATGCAATCGTGGCGGAACATTTTCGAGAGCATGACCGGCAATGCGACGAGGGGGCAATCCGGTTGCGCACGCAGGGTCACATAGTTGGAGAACGACATTTCACAGACGTCGAATTCTCCGGTGGCCAGCATCCGCTCGAAGGCCTGGCGTGGACGCATGACCTCGACCCGCAGGTCGATGCCCTCTGGTTTCACCCGGCCGTCGATGAGGGGGCGCGTGCGGTCATAGTCCCAGCAGGCCATGGAGAGCGAATGTTGCGCCATCGTCAGATCCTTTGCAGCAAACAGATGGTTGAGCCGGCCATCAACTCCGCGAAGCGGCGTCCGTGCGTTGATGGACGAAGGCGCAGATGAGGTCGATGGCGGCGCGGGAGGCTGGAGCCTCGGGCGTCTTGGTGATGAAAGTGTGTCCCTCGCCTTCGAAATGGCGCAGGTCCACGTCGCCGCCCGCCGCACGATAAGCGCTGGCGAAGTGGTCCGACATGTGCGGCGTGAGGATGACGTCCGCTGAACCCTGGACCAGCAGAAGCGGCGGCAACCTTTTCGCGACGCCCTCCGACACGATGCGCAGCGGGCTGCCATCGCGCATCTGCGCTTCATCGGCCCAATAGGCGTCATGGCTGCGTACATGGATCTCCATGTCGCGTTCGATTGCGTAGCGATAGCGCGCCGGGGGGTCGGTTACGGGCCAGCAGGCGACGACGAAACTTAAGGAGGCGTCTACGCTCGCCACGGCAGGTTCATGATCCGCCGTGAAACGTGAATCGGTCGGAAGCAAGGCGTTCAGAAGGATCTGATGGCCGCCGCTCGAAGTGCCGACCCCGCCGATCCAGTCAGGCCTGATGTTGAACTCCTGCGCCTTCGCCCGCAGCCAGCGAATGGCGAAATTGATGTCGGCGACGGGGAGGGGGAATTTCACCAGGGGCGGCATGCGAAAGTCCAGCGCCATCACGAAGACGCCACTGGCGGCCAAGGCCTGATCTATGGGCTCATTGGTCAATCGCGTCTCGGCGCACCAGCGCCCGCCGTGCACGCCAACGACGGCCGGAAAAGGGCCCGCGCCCTCGGGAATATAGAGGCGCGCGAGCAGGGGCGCCCCTGACGGCGAATGGTAAATGACGTCCCGCGTGGTGAAGCCTGCTTGCGCTGCCGACGTCATCGCCGCCTCCTGTCAGATGGGACCGCGCCTCAGGTGCCAACCCGCAGCGGCGCGTTCATCTTGCGCAGATAGGCCAGCACCGACAAGGCGGTGATGCGCCCGGTCTTGGGATTTTCGCTGGGTATGTTGGCGATGGTCATGGTGAAGCTGGCGGAGTCGGAGACCACTTCAACCGTATGGGTGTTGCGGTCCAGCGCCGGGTCGGCCCAGATGTCGAGGGTCGTCCTGTCGACGCCGATGCCCGCGAGTCCCAGCGCGACCGCCACATTGAGATTGGCCGGAAAGCCCACCGCAGCCTCGCGCGGCGTGCCGGAGAAGATGCGGATCGGCTCCTTGATGTCCTCGATGCGGATATTGTTTTCTGTAAGGAAGGGCGCGCCGAGCAAGCCTTTGACGGGTTTGCGCGTGACCATCTTCACGGACTGGATCTCGCCTTGCGCTGCGGCGGTGACTGCGTCAAGGCCGATGAGGGCGCCGGTCGGCACCACGATCTGACCGCCATGGGCTTTGGCGAGGTCCACCAGGTCCATGTTGGTGAGCAGGGCGCCAGCGCTCAGCACGATCACGATCTTGCCATTCTTAAGAAATGGTGTGGCGATGGCCGGAAGCAGCGTCGATGGAGCGCATTCGATCACGACGTCCGCAAGGGGCTCAAGGTCCGCGATGTCGAGGACCGGCACCTGTTTCTTGAGGCCAGACAGACGTTGCGCAGCCGCTACCTTGTCGCGAGCGGAAACCGCAGCGAGGGCAAGGCCCTCGATGCCTTTGTCCAGTTCATGCGCAAGTTTAAGCCCGACCGCGCCCAGTCCGGCGATGGCGACCCGCAGGGTGGCTTTTTGGCTCTGCGACATGATTTGCTCCCCTCAAACAGCGCTTTCGGACGTTGCAGCCTGCGCGAACGCCTTGGGTTTATCCGCCCCGCCGGGAGCTCGACAAGCAATAAATTGTGCGTTTCCGCCTCAAAATTGATCATGGACGGTGCATCCAAGTGCGCATACCCGGGCGTTTTTCCTTCGACAGGTGCGCAGAAGTTTCAGCGATATTTGGCGCTTTTTGGCGCAGTCGTCGGGTCATGCTTGGGATCGGCAGGGCTCATTCCCTGGCTGGGCGGAGGGCCGTTTTCTTCTTGCTCTGATAATCATTAGAGATCCTAATACCCCCAAGATTGGCGCGGCGGTTGCCTCTGATATGGGCCAAAATAGCCTGTCGACGCGTGCGCGAAGGTCAGGGTTAACGAGCTTGTTGATGATCAGGAGAGAAGCATGAATTCCAACGTCCGACGCGCCCGCTATCGGAGTGTCGCCGTGAATGCCTTGGCGATCGGCGTCGCCCTTTGGTCGGCGGCCCCGGCTGCGCATGCTCAGGAAAGCGTCGAGCAGTTCTATCGTGGCAAAAAGCTGAACCTGATCATCGGATCTTCAGCCGGGGGCGGATACGACGTCTATGCGCGCCTCATCGCCAAATATTTCGCCAAACACCTTCCTGGCGCGCCGCAGGTAATCGTCTCGAACATGGCCGGCGCGGGCAGCAATGTGGCCGCCGCCTATCTAGCATCATCCGCGCCAAAGGATGGTACCTATATGGCTGCCCTTTACATGGGCGCAGTTGTCGAGCCGCTATTCTACGGAAAGAAACGCTCGACCCATAATCCGGCGGAGTTCAATTACATCGGCAACGCCAATACGGATCATGATGTTTGCGCCATCAAAAGCAGCGCCCCGGTCAAGACCATGGCCGACACCCTCAAGACGGAACTTGTGATCGGCGCCAGCGCCCCTGGGGGCGCGACCTTCGACTTCCCGGCCTTCGAGAAGGAACTGCTTGGCGCCAAGTTGAAGATTGTCTCCGGCTATCCCGGTTCGCGTGAAGTCAATCTCGCCCTTGAAAAGGGTGAGGTCGAGGGAATTTGCGGCCAGTCCTGGGGCGGCGTCGCGGCTCTCTATGAGCCAATGATCAAAAGCGGAGCCATCCGCCTTATCGCTCAGGAGTCGAACACCGGCCATCCCGCGCTGAATGCGCTCAAGGTGCCGCTGATGCGCGAATTCGCCCAGACCGACTTTCAGCGCAAGGTGCTGGAGATTTTTTACGAGCAAACAAGCTTTTCGCGCCCCTATGCGGTTGCCAAGGAGGTGCCGGCCGATCGCGTCGCAGCCCTGCGCAAGGCCTTCATGAACACCATGAACGATCCTGAACTGGCTGCAGACGCCCGGCAGATGCAGCTCGATATCGAGGCCACCTCCGGTGAGGAGTTGCAACGCAAGTTGAAGGTTCTCTACGCAGCTCCGGATGATATCGTTGCAGCGATCCGAAAGGTCTATGCTACAAATTGAGCCGCGCCCGGCATCATTATCAAAACTGATCGAGATGCTTAGAATCCCTGAGTTCACCCTGTACTGAGTTCGCCTGTGCTAGGTCCTAGTCAGGCAAGACAGTTCCAACTGGAGGTTAACAATGTCCAAGCTTCGCCATGTCGCCCTGATCGTCAATGATCCCGAGAAGTCGGCTGTCTTTTACGAGCAGGCTTTCGGCATGACCCGCTGCGGCAAGGCCCGTCGCGGCATCTATATGACGGATGGCGTCATGAATCTGGCTTTGCTCAAGCGTGAAAGCGAAAAGGAGCGAATCGGCGTCTTCCACTTTGGCATGTGGGTCGATGATCTCGACAAGGCCGAGGAGGCCGTGTTGTCGCAGGGCGGCAGCTATCTGGGCGGGCGCCCGGACTCCAGCCTCACGACTGGCCATGCGGAGGCTGCCAACTCCTATTATGAGGCCAAGTATCGGGATCCCGATGGCATCGTTTTCGACGTCACGCACACCGGCTGGGCTGGCGCAGTCAAGTAAGGTTCGGGAGCTGTTATGAGCAAGGACTCCAATCGCGTCATCATCATCGGCGCGGGACCCGTCGGATTGTGCCTAGCCCTTCGGCTGGCCCAGTTTGGCATCCCCACCACGATCATGGAAACGCTGGGTACGCAAAATTTTCTCGATCAGGTGCCGCGCGCGGGAACCAATCATCCCGTTACCCTCGAGATGTACGATATGATCGGGCTCTACGAGAAAATCGAGCCCAGAGGCTTCCGCGCGCCCCTGTTCCACTATTGGGACCGCGCGGGGCCGACCATGATCGCGGAATTCGATCATGCGCTGTTGAAAAACGACACGAAATTTCCGTATGTGCTGCAATGCGAGCGCATCAAGATCGTGGAGGAGGCGATGGCAATGGCCCTCGTCAACCCGCTCTGCACGGTCATGATGAGCACGACTTTCACCACCTTCACCCAGGATGCGAATGGCGTGACCGCCCATGCTCAGACCGAAGATGGAGATGATGTCGTGGTTCGCGGCGGCTACATCGTCAGCGCGGAGGGCGCCCGCAGCATCGTGCGCAAGGAACTCGACATCGAGTTCGAAGGCTTCACCTATCCCGACCGCACCCTGAACATTGAAGTTGTCTATGACTTCAAGAAACATGGCTATGCGGATCGCAATTACATTTCGGATCCCGATGAATGGTCGAACCTGTTCCGCTGGGTGGGGCCGCCGGAGCGGTGGCGGGTCCACTTCCCGACAGATCCCGATGATGATCCGGACTTTGTCTGCAGCCCGGCTGAGCTGGAAAGGCGCATGCAGGGCTTCCTGCCCTCTTCAACGCCCTATGACATTCGTGGCTCCAATCTCTACACGGTGCATCAGCGCGTCGCGACCAGCTTCCGCAAGGGCCGTGCGATACTGGCGGGCGACGCCGCCCATGTGAACAGCCCTATCGGCGGGATGGGATTGAACAGCGGCATTCATGACGCCTTCAATCTGGCGGAAAAGCTGGTGGCCGTGATCCGCGGCGAGGCTGAAGATGATGTGCTCGATCGCTATGATCGGCAGCGTCGCACCATTGCTGTGAAGCACACTCAGGCGCAGACCATACGCAACAAGCGCCTGCTCACCGAAAAAGACCCTGCGGTCCGTCAGAAAAATCAGGATGAACTGCGGCGCACCGCAGCTGATCCGGAATTGGCGCGGCAGTTTCTGCTGCGCACCGCGCTTTTCACCAGCGTGCGCGAGGCGGCTGAAATAGCCTGACGCGTCAATCCATCTGATCTGGCAGGACTTCGAAATGTCCCGCCAGATCAGGCATTTCCGCCAGTAGACGGGGCGCGCTCTCCTCCCGCAGCGTTTGCGCGCAGAGCTTCGCCAGCGCATGCATGGTGTCCTGCATCTCGCCATTGCGCCAAACGAGCCCCAGCGTCCGGCTGAAGCTGGGACCCGGTAGGGGCCTTGCGTCGATCTCCACATTGGTGTTCAGCACATCGAACAATTGCGAGGGGGTCACGATCGACCACCCGTGGCCGCAAGCGATGGCGTCTATGAGGTCTGCGGAGGCCTCGAAGACGGGACTGCCCGGCAAATTCAGCCGAAGGCGTCGCATATGGCTTTCTATGCGCTGTCCTGACTGCGTGCGCGTGGAATAGCGCAAGAAGGGGAGGCGTGAGGCCAGGCCACGCAAATCGTTGGCGAAGCGTCCATAGCCGCGCGGCGTCACCATGAGATAGGTCTCGCGGACGAGGGTGAGGCGTTCCAGATCCGGCGCCTCCTGAAATCCGTCGGAGGTCCAGGCGACATCGATGTCTCGGTTGGCGAGATCCTGGGCGTGGTTGAGGGCCATTCCCCTGGAAATCGTAATGTTTTCCACCGCCAGTCGGCTCTCCTTCATGGCGCGCAGAATGGCGGGAGCTAGCTGGCGGGCGAAGGTCGAAAAAATGGCGATCCGCAGATGCGGCAATCGGCCGGCGGCGGCTTGCCGGACATCGCTGCGCATCTCACGGGCATTCGTGAGCAGGGAAGTCGCCCGATTTTTGAGCACAAGCCCCGCAGGGGTCAGGCGCAGTGGGCGTACGTCCCTGTAGAAAAGCGGCGCTCCGAAGTCAGTCTCCAGAATTTTGATTTGCTGGGAGATCGCCGACTGGGTGATGCGCAGTCGGCCAGCCGCCGCCGTCATGCTTCCAGTATCAGCCACAGAGACGAAGATCTCGAGGCTCTTGATCAGGTCGAAGTCGCGCGCGGGCGTGTCATTTTTCATGGGGGGGCATCTTATAGCTCCCGCCGCCGTCAGCAATTCTAATTTCGCCGGCTTTGGCGTTTCGTCTGCTAAACTCCGCCAGCTTCGGCCTTGGATGAAATGCGGGACCCCGCACCCGGCGGGGTGGCATGTGGAAAGGCGTCGTTCCGCCGGGCGAGGCGGTGGCGTTCATGATCGGGCAAGATCTCGCGGCGGAACCCAACTCCCCACAAAGTGGAGCGCGGCCGGGTAAGGGCCGTGAGAGGAACTCCTATCGGATCGCAAAGGTCTGGGAGCATTATCAGGAAAAGGCGCGGCAGGTCTGCGCGCTCTGACATCAGACGTTGGCTTCAGAAGCCAGCCAACGCGGATCGCCTGCCTGAGCGGTCCAGACACAACTGCGGTGTGCTTATAGCGTCTTCGGCAAGCCGCATTTGGAAGTCTGCGAATGCGAAAGAGGTGGCGCCAGCCCTGACGTTTTTATTCGCTCCAGCCAATAATGGGTGTGAAGAGTTCATCGATGGGTAGACCCGCCTCGATGAAGTGCTGGTCCACCAGATATTGAACGAAAGCCTCCAGAATTGCGCGATTGGGCTCAAGTCCATAGGGCCAGGGATCGGAGCCCATCAGCGCGAGCATCTCGGCGATTTCGTCGAAGAGCCAAGGCAGCATCGAGCGCTGCGCGCCGGAAAACTGCATCTGCTTCAATCCCCAGGCCTTCGCTTCCTGACAGGCCTTGAAGAGGCTTTCGGGAATCCATGGCTGCTGCTTGAAGAGATCCTCACGGATCACAAGCGTATGCATGATGGGATGGAACTTCGTGCGGCGATAATAATCCTTCTCCCGTTCACGATAGTCCGCAAAAAGGCGGACGACGTTTTTGCCTCTGTCCAGCGCAGCGGGGCGGCGCGCACCGAAATAAGCATCAATCTCGCCGGCTTCGAGCATGTCGTTCAAGGTGCGGTCGGAAGGGATGAGCTCCAGAGAGATGGGGCGCACAGGACGCAGATCCATGTCATGGTCGGGCGCTCGTGGTTCGTTAACGCCGCCTTCGACCCAATGGATCGTATCAAGATTAACTCCATAATCATGCTGCAGGATGCCGCGTACCCATACGCCCGCTGTCTGTCTGTATTCCTGGACGCCGACGCGTTTGCCCTCGAGATCTCTGGGTTCCTTGATCCCTGACGATTTGCTGACGAAAAGGTATCCGTGACGGAACACGCGCGAGGGAAAGATGGGCATGGCGACGAAGGGAAAGTCGCCCCGGGTGCGCATGATGCAGTAATGCGCCAGCGACATTTCAGCGACGTCGAAGGAATGGGTCTTGATCATCCGCGCGAAAATTTCTGGCGGCGATTGTATGGGCAGATAGCGAAGATCGATCCCCTCAGGCTGAACCTCACCCTGCCATAGGGCCTCCATACGATCATAGGGCCCGCAGGCCATGGTCAGGGGAAGTCGTCTCATCTGGGCCTCCGGATCCCTTGTCGGACAATCTCATTCTTCACATGACGGGCGCCTGTTCAGAGCGGAATGACAAGCAGGGTGTCGATTTGGCGTGAATCCAGGATCACTGTCCGAGTGACGAGCTTGGGGCCCGCCTCGCCAAGCTTGACGCGATCATGGGTCCGCCCACATACGAAGACGCACATGTCCCCGTGGTTGGTGGTGCGAACGACCGTGAAGGTGCTCTCGCAGTCAACCACCCCATCCTTCATATCGATCACGCGCAGGGCGCCGGGGATGTGGCAGTAGACATGAGGCTCGAAAATATTCGCGGTGCGCAGAGCCGTGATGCGATCCTTGAACATGCCGTGCCCCTTGCAGGACATGAGATCCAGCGGCAGCCCAAGTTCTGCGTTTTCGCGCGTGGTCACGCGGTAACTTCCGTCCTCTGTGAAGAATTCATGCCATTCCTCAAGCCGGTCGGCGTCGAGCGCAAGCATGTATTCCGCCAGGAAGGCCTCGACCGTCAGTCGGGCCATGAGTTTTTCGGTTGTTGTTGGTAAGCTCATGATGGGATCGTCCGCCTTATTGCGCGGGTCAAATTTTCATACAGTCGCGCCAGCCCTTCCAGAATCCGCGAACAGCGGATTCTGTGACGCGGGAGCCTGCGCTGGGCTCAATGCCGCTCCCACCCATGGGCATGATCGTCCGCGCTTCCGGATCGGCTTTGGCCGCCCGCTGCACAAAGCCGCCCACGCACCCATCCTCCATGGAGATGAAGCCAGCCGGCCCCACGAGGTTGTTCGCTTTAAGCCGTAGTGCCGTCATATCCTCGGTGTCGTCTGCGAACCCGAGCACAGTCCAGATGAGTTCGCTGCTATCGACGCCACGCGGAATCAATTGCCGCACAGCCAGGCAATTAAGGATTTGTTGCACGACGAGATTGGGGAAGATGGTCTGGATCGAGTTCGTGACGAGATCCCCGAGTTCAAGCCGGTGCTCCATCATGGTGGAGTCATGGAGTTTATATTGCTCCTTCAGCGACCGAACCTTCTCCCGACCCGTCTCATCATCGTTGGGCGGGGTACGCTCCGTATAACTCAGATGATGCCAGCCATTTTCGCTGAGCTTGATGCCGCCGCCCATGTTGGGACGCACGACGCCGAAGGTGTTGTGGAACACATGCAGCAGGCTTGCGTGATAGGAGTCCTTGTTGTTTTCAGCATAGAGCTTCCAGTTGTTCGGCAACATCTGGCTATGATAGCCCAGAACCTTGAGGGGCTTGATGAAGACCCGATCGATCGAGGCGATCAGTTCCGCGCCGATATAATCCTTGAATGGGGGCGTCTCTTCGCTGAAGGAACCGAACACAAGGCCGCGATAGGTGTCGACACGCAGCCGAACCAGATTATGCTCATCAGCATTGAATTCGGGTCCGACGCCACCCTTGCCGCCGACGCCCTTGCGGAATGCGACGCCCGTCAGCTTACCGTCGAGATTGTAGACCCAGTTATGGTAGACACAGGTCAATTCCTGCACATTGCCGCGCGGCTTGTAACAGATGAGCGAGCCCTTGTGGGCGCAGCGGTTCATCAGGGCGTTGACGCCGCCATCTTTTGTGCGAACCACGATGATTGGCGCATCGCCAACGAAGGTCGTTTTGTAGTCGCCGGGATTCGGGATCTCGACATCAAGGCAAAGGAAATTCCATGTCGGGCCCTGGAACAGGTTCTTCTGTTCCATCGCGTAGATATGGGGGTCCGTGTAGACGCGATAGGGCGCACGCGACGTATCATCGCCAGGCCAGATGAACGGGGCGTCGTCCTCGATTGAAAGCGCAGACACAATACCTCTCCTGTATTGTGGGATGACCAATGTGGGGCCGGATCAAAGCAGGCAGCCCCCCCTTTGGCAAGGCGTAATCGGCGGGCGACCCCAGGCTAGGCGCTTTGGAAAACGAAAACGCGCAAGGCCGGGGCTTTGCGCGCTTTACCTTGTAGAAATGAAGCGTGAGGCTATTCAGCGGCAGGCCGGTGCGCTTCCTCCTGGATGAGCACATTGACAAGATCAAGCGGCGATTCGGTCTCTTCGAGCATGCCCCAGCTCTTGACCCACTCGGTAGTCCGCTCCAGTTCATCTTGCGGGATGGGGGCTGGATCACAGACGACAATGCGGCTGGCGCGCAGGTCGCTTAGGGTCAACTGCCCGATCTCAGGGTCCTTCGCCTTGTGATAGTCGATGAAGTACTGGAGATACTTTTCCTTGTTGGCGTTGATGCGTTTGACCGCTTCCTTCACCGCACGGTTGAACCGCGCATAGGTGTCGGCGTCCACCCGCTCGGAGGCGACTTCGGTGCCATGATAAAATGCTGAGCATATCACGCGGCAACCATTTTTCTCGGCCAGCGAGATATAGGGCTCTGTCAGCGTGGCCGCCTCAATGTCCCCGCGCATCATGGCGTTGTAGCGATTGCGAGAGCCGCTGGGCGCGGGCACGACCTTGACGAGATCGCGCGGCAGGAAGCCGCTCAGCAGGTGCAGAGCCAGATAATGGGTGCCTGCGTAGAATGGCACGCCAACAGAACGGTTCGCGAGTTGCTGGGCCGTATAAACAGGCGAATCCGGCCGTACGACAATGGCGGCATAGGTCACGATGGCGCGACGGCCGAGCTGGCGCGAGCCGACGCCTGTATCCTCCACGCGACAATAATTGCCCCATTCACAGGCGTTATACATGTCCGCCTTGCCCTGCTCGAGCAGTTTGCCATGGCTGCCGAAGGGGTTGACACCCAGCGGATTGCTCTCATCTTTGGCGACGGTCTTGACGCCGGCCTCATCGCGGTCAGCCCAGGTGACCTGAACGCCCTCCTGTTCAAAGAGACCCTCATTGAAGGCGACGAGTTCGGGCAGGCCCTGGAAGGGCGAGGTTGATTCAAGCACCAGATTTTTCATGCGACTTCTCCCTTTTGTCATTCAATGGCTGGACGGGTTGTTGCTCGGTTCAGGTCCGCTTTCGCTCCTGTAGCCGCTGTCATCGGGCGGCGATGATTTGCTTTGTCTCCTCAACCAACTCCTTTGGCGTTTCGAAGAGGGTCTTCAGCAGCGCCTCGACCTCTTCAGCAGAACTTGGATTGACCTCTTCATTCACTCCCGTTCGATCGGCGATAAAGCCAGGGTCTTTCATGGTTTTTTCAAACGCCAGCCGTAGGGCGCGGGTTCGTTCGGCAGGAACGCCCGGCGGCGCGAAAATGGGGCGGCCCATCATCTGCGATTGGATGACCAATCCAAGGATCCGGCGCTGCCGTTCTGTGGCGGCATATTCCATGATCGATGGCGTATTGGGAAGTTTTGGCGACCGCGCCATGGTGAGGGTGGCGAGGAAACTCACGCGACGCTCAGCGATCCATTGCGGTTTCGCCAGTTGC
The DNA here is from genome assembly GCA_947456505.1 of Beijerinckiaceae bacterium. Lineage (GTDB taxonomy): Bacteria > Pseudomonadota > Alphaproteobacteria > Rhizobiales > Beijerinckiaceae > Terripilifer. Next base: position 36,828 of record CANGTC010000005.1, on the reverse strand, counting down.
AGGCTCGAATAGGACCAACCGCAGCGTCCGTCGACCTCGCCGCGCTCCACCGCCAGCATAGCTTCGGCGCCGGCGGGGTAGCCATTGACCAGTCGCGCCTGCAATCCGAAGAGCTGGTTCAGAACCTTCGTGAACATGTCCTCATCAGATCCTGGTCCCAGGCCTGCGAGTGTGAAGGGGACCTTTTGCGCATCGGTAATCGTGCGCACGTTGGGGTTGTTGAGAATGCCGCAAACAGTAAGTTCAGCTGCGCCATTGCCGATCCAGGTCAGTTTGAGAGGGTCGAACGCCGAGCTTGACGTGCCCGCCAACAATTCCATGACCGGGGCGCGGGCGATGGCGATCACGCTTCCGTCCTTGGCGGCCACATTGCTGATATAATTCGTAGCAGTGAGCGATCCTGCGCCGGGCATGTTCTGCACTATGACATTGGGATTGCCCGGCAGATGGTTTCGAAAGAATTTCGTGAAGCTTCGGGCATAAAGATCGAAGCCCCCACCGGCGGAGTAACCAACCATTAAAGTCACTGTTTTGTTTTTAAAAAAATCGTCAGCCGCGTCGGCGCAGGCTGGTCCGGCGAAGGCCGCGACGAAACCAAAAGCACATGCAAGTCGCTGCACTCTTTGCACAATCATTTAAATCTCATTTTTGTTGGCGCATGGACCTCATACCGAGTTAAAACGAACAAAGCCGTCATTTAAGAGTGTGTCAGAACCCGGGAAAAGGCTCAAGCGCAAATGTCAATCACATTGAGGCTTGATTTGTGGGCGTTGACGGAGGAATGGAAAACGCCTGCGAATGGATCGTCGGCTTATGAGGTAGGAAAAAAAGCTCCTGTGTTTACCGCTTTCCCCCCTCAGCAAATCAGTCATAATCGGCCTTCGCCTTGTGCCATCGGCCTTGCCGATCATCGCTATGAAGCTATGGGGCCGGGCTTGGAAACAGGTTTGGTGACGAATGATTTTCCCCTTTTATGATAACAGCTACGCCAGGCTCCCGTCTGTATTTCACGCTTCGGTCGCGCCCACGCCGGTTGCTGCGCCCCGATTGGTGAAACTGAATGCTGCGCTTGCGCGCGAACTGGGGCTGGATCTCGACAGTCTCGCTTCGCCCGAGGGTCTGGAGGTTCTTGCAGGCAACCGGGTTCCGGATTTGGCGGAGCCAATCGCCAGCGCCTATGCCGGGCATCAATTTGGTTACTTTAATCCAGAGCTTGGCGATGGGCGTGCGATCCTTTTGGGTGAAATCATGACGCCTGCGGGAGAGCGTCGCGACATTCAATTGAAAGGCTCAGGCATGACGCCTTTCTCTCGGCGTGGAGATGGCCGGGCCGCCCTCGGGCCGGTGCTACGGGAATACATCGTCAGTGAGGCCATGTTTGCCCTGGGCGTTCCCACAACGCGTTCGCTTGCGGCTGTGACCACGGGCGAATGGGTCTATCGTGAGGGCGCTTTGCCGGGCGGGGTCCTCACAAGGGTGGCGGCGAGTCATATTCGCGTTGGCACCTTTCAATATTTCGCTGCGCGCAGCGAGATCGAAGCGCTTCGCCTGCTCACCGACCATGTCATCGCTCGCCATTATCCGGAGCTTGCAGAGGCGCCACATTCCCCTGCGGCATTGCTTGCCGCTGTTGTGGAACGACAAGCCAAACTCGTCGCCCAATGGGTTCTTGTAGGATTTATCCATGGTGTGATGAACACCGATAACATGACCATCTCCGGCGAGACCATCGATTATGGCCCCTGCGCCTTCATGGAAGCCTATGACGCGCGGACTGTTTTTTCCTCCATCGACACTCAGGGCCGTTACGCCTATGCGAACCAGGCTAGCATCGCCCAATGGAATCTTGCGCGACTTGGGGAATGTCTGACTGTGCTGATGGGCGATGGCGAGGAAACAGCTGGTTTGATCAAGGCGGCTCTGTCCTCGTTCCGCGACCATTTCCAGAGCGCCTACCTCGGTGGCCTGCGTCGCAAGTTGGGTCTGCACGAAGACCGCGCCGAGGATGGCGCGCTGGTGCTGGATCTCTTCCAGCGTATGACCGCCAACAAGGCTGATTTCACGCTGACCTTCCGCAAACTTTGCGACGCCGCTCAGAGCGAGGCTGCGGATGCGCAGGTCGCCTCCTTGTTTGCAGACCCCTCCAGTTTTGCTGGTTTTGCGGAAAAATGGCGCGCGCGCATGGCCTCCGAGGGGATGGCGGGAGAGGAGCGGGCGCGAGCCATGCGGCAGGTCAATCCCGCCTTCATTCCGCGCAATCACCGCATCGCCGCCGTCATCGATGCTGCGGAGACGCGCGATGATTTCGAGCCTTTCCACAAGCTCTGCGCGATTCTGGAGCGCCCCTACGAAGACCAGCCGGAATCCGCAGAGTTCATGCTGCCCGCCACGCCAGAAGAGCGGGTGACGCGGACCTTCTGCGGCACATGAGCCACTTTGCTCCTGCTCAACCCGCGCGGCGCGACAGAGTCTTCACCGCGTCGATGATCTCCGGATAGGCGGAGCAGCGGCACAGATTGCCGACGAGATAGTGGCGGATCTCCTCCTCGGTGGGATGGGGATTCTCCTCCAGCAGCTTCTTCGTCATCATGATGAAGCCGGAGGTGCAAAAGCCGCACTGGAAGGCGCCTGCATCGATGAAGGCCTGCTGCACCGGATCGAGCGTCTCGCCATTTGCAAGGCCCTCAATGGTGCGGATCTCGGCTCCATCGGCGAACCATGCGAGACTGAGGCAGGCGGATATCGCCTTGCTATTCATATAGACGGTGCAGCAACCGCAAAGGCCCTGAGCGCAACTCTCTCGGGCGCCTTTCAGATCGAACTGGTTCTGCAGCAGGTCAATCAGCGTGTCCTGCGAGGAGACCATGGCCTTGCATGCGACGCCATTCAGGGTGAAGCGAATGAGACGATGGGTGCTCATGTCAGGCTCCCGTCTTGGCTGATTTGACAGACTGAATAGCCCGGTAGACAGACTCCGGCGTGATCGGCAGATCCAGCAGATGCACGCCGATGGCGTCGGCGATGGCGTTGCCTATGGCGGGCGAGAGGGCGATGGTGGTGCTCTCGCCAGCGCCCTTGGCGCCGAAGGGGCCTTCGGGGTCGTGCGACTGCGTCGGCTCGTTGATATAGCTGAGTGGCATGTCCAGCAGGCTCGGGATCTTGTAGTCCGCCAGCGAGCCATTGGTGAGCTGGCCGTTCTGGAAGATCATGTTCTCGGTGGTGGTGAAACCATATTGCATGATCCCCGCGCCCGAGAGTTGCACCTTCGCCAGCTTGGGATTGATGGGCACGCCGATGTCTGCGACATTGATGAGCTTGGTCACGGTGAACTGGCCCGTCTCCATATCCACTTCAACTTCCGCCCCGCTGGCGCCCACGCCCCAGAAGGGCGTCGCCTTGCGTGATTGGCCGGTCTCGGAATCGGGCTTTTCGTAATCGGGGATGAAACTGCCCGTCCCAATGATATTGCCTGCCTGCATGCCATATTTCTTGCGCAGCAACTCCGCCACCGGCAGGTTTGATCCTGGCGGCAGTCCAAGGTCGCGGGCGAGTTCTTCGATCTTGTTGCGCGCGTCTTCAGCTGCAAGCCGTACTGCCGTGCCCATATGGAAGGTTGAGCGGGAGCCCAGCGTGCCCATGTCATAGGGCGTCACATCGGTGTCGGGATGGATCACCTTGATGGCGGTGGCGTCCATATTCAGCACTTCGCCCGCGATCTGCGCCATGACCGTATCAGAGCCCTGGCCCATGTCGACCGTGCCAATATAGAGCGCGCAGCTGCCATCGCCGTAGAGATTGACGATGGCGACTGAAGTCGTCGGCGCCGTTATTCCCTTGAAGCCAATGCCGAGGCCACGACCGCGCCGCACTACGCCCGTCCCGTGATTAAAAGGCTTGTCCCAGTTCAGGTGTCCCATCACCTGATCCATGGAAGCCTCGATGTCCGCATCTCGCAGCAGCGTTCCCGAGGCTTGCGGGCGACCATTGCGCAGGATGTTGCGACGGCGGAAGTCGGCGGGGTCGAGACCCAGCTCCCGCGCCATCATGTCCATATGGCACTCATAGGCCCAGGCCGTCTGCGGCGCCCCAAAGCCGCGCAACGCGCCAGCCGGTGGGCGGTTCGTATATACAGCGTATGAGTCTATCCAGACATTGTCGATGTCATAGGGCCCGGCGGAGGTGAACCCCGCCTTCTGCGTCACGCGCGGGCCTATGTCCGCATAGGCGCCGCCATTCCACCAGATCCGGCATTGACGCGCGGTGATCTTGCCGTCCTTGGTGAGGGCGCTCTTGATCCTGAAGGTGCAGGGGTGGCGCGTCACCATGAAGAATTGCTCTTCCATGGTCAGCGATATCTTCACCGGCTTGCCCACCAGCAGGGAGAGCGATGTGACCAGCGCCTCCAGCTTTATATAGAGCTTGCCGCCAAAGCCGCCGCCCAGATGCGGCACCTTCACACGCACCTTGTTCTCGGGCAACCCAAGGAATCGCGCCATTTCTATGCGCACGAAGGAAGGGCCTTGCGAGGCCGTATGGATCGTCGCTTGTCCATCCGCCACATCCGCGATGGTGACGAAGGGCTCCATGGGGATATGCATGACCTGCTGGGTGCGGAATTCATGTTCGAACACATGATCGGCCGAAGCGAAGGCCGCCTCGACATCGCCGCGCCTCAGCTTGTAGTCCAGCGCGATATTGGTGCCGCGCCGGCCCTTGAGATGCTGCAGGTCCGGGAAGGTGGCGGCTGGCTTCAACTCGTCATGGACCAGTGTTTTGGACTCCGCAGCCTCCATTTCGTCGAAGACGGCGGGCAGTTCCTCATATTCCACTTCGATCAGCCCCAGCGCCTCCTCCGCGATCTTTCGATCATAGGCCAGCACAACGGCTACCGGTTCGCCCGCAAAGCGCACCTTGCCATCGGCCAGCACGGGCTGGTCATGGAAGGCGGGACCATAATAGGGGTGGGGTAAGACGGTCTTGATGTCGTCGATGGTGACGACGCGGTAGACACCTTCCAGCGCCGCCGCCGCCGAGACGTCAATCTTTCTGATCAGCGCATGGGGTACGGTGCTGCGGAAGATCTTGCCATGGAGCATGCCCGGCAGGCGCAGATGGTGCACATATTCGGTACGACCGGTGACCTTGGCGCGGGCCTCCAGGCGGGGGATGGAACGGCCGATTTGGGGCGAGGGATTGAGGTCTGACATGGCTTCACTCACACAGGTCGTGCAGCGCACGCTTCAGATGTACGCTCAGCAAATGGGCCTTGTAGTCGGTGGCCCCACGGCTATCGGTCTCGATATGAACCTCGCTTGCCGCCGTTTTGCCAGCCGCCGCGAGCAAATCATCCGTGATGGTCTGGCCACGCAGGACAGTCTCCGCTTCGACAAGGCGCGTTGGGCGATCCGTGGCGGCGCTCAGGATCAGGCGGAGATCCTCGCATTGCGCGCCGTTCATTTTCACGCCGATGGCGATGCCGATGGCGGGCCAGTCATGGGCCGAGCGCGTCGTGACCTTCACATAGCGCCGCCGCCAGCCGTCTTGCACCGGCGCATGCAGGCGCATGATCAGCTCGCCGGGCTGAAGCGTGGTTTCGTAATAGCCAGCAAAGAGGTCGATCACGGGAAATCGGCGTTCGCCTTGCGGGCCGATCACCGAGACCTCCGCATCGAGCGACGCCCAAACGGGCGGCAGGTCGAGATGGGGGTCCGCATGGGCGAGATTGCCGCCGATGGTCGCCACATTGCGTACGCGAGGGTTGGCGAGGGTCACCATGGTCTGGGCGATGACGGGGAGGCGGTCGCACAGATCCTTATTGTGCTCCAGCTCCGCGAAGGTGGTCATGGCGCCGATGGAGAATGTCCCGCCATCGGCGCTCAGCTCCACCCCATGAAAACGCGGATCCACCTTGGCGAGGCTGACGAGCGCCGAAGGTTTGAAAAGCTGCGCCTTCATCATCAGCATCAGGGCCGTACCCCCGCCCATGGGGCGGGCTGCGCCGTCTGTCTCTGACAGAAGAGAGAAGGCTTCCGTCAGATCGCCGGGTTCGTGGATGTCCAGATCCGCCATTGCAATCACCGCCCCTGCATGAATCCTATACCCTGAAGCCGCCGCGCTTGCGCCCTTCAGAGACGCTCACGAAAAGCTCATCGAGGGTTAGCTTCCGTTTGATCATGCCTTGTCCGTAGGAATAGCCGATCAACGTCTCCATCGTATGCCTGTTGGCGTCAGTGAGGCCATATTCCCAGGGATCGGGCCCCAGAAGCTGGCGCTGCTCCTCCCAGGCGTGCCGATACCAGGCCAGCGGCACGATGCGCGGGTTGAACATGCGCTTCATGGCGATGGCCTTGGCCTTGTCGAAGGCCTTGTAAAGGCTGATCGGCACCCAGGGATTCTCTTCGACCACCTCTTTCTTCACGCCCATCACATGCATGATCGGGAAGATGCCGGTCTTCTTGTAGTAACTCATCTCCTCGGCCTTGTAGTCGTCGAAGAGACGCCCCACGGCCGGATGGCCATTCACATAGGGCTCGATCAGGTCGGCGTGGATGACCGCGTCCAGTTCGCCGGAAATCAGCATGGCTTCCAGCGTCTGTTTGTCCGCCAACCGCGTCAGTCTGAGGTCGGAGGGCGGGATGAACTCCACGTCCTCGTCGATTTCCGAGTACCAGTCGATGGATTTGTGGGGAACGCCATATTCCTGCTCAAGAATGCCGCGCATCCAGAGAATGGCGCTCACCTGATAGGACTTGACGCCCACCTTCTTGCCGATGAGATCCTTGGGCTCCCGGATGCCCTTCGATGTGTTCACGAAAACGAACTCATGGCGAAACCGGCGATGCAGGAACACCGGAATGCCCTCGAAGGGATGTCCGGCGTCCTTGGCGAGCAGGAACGAGGAAGCTGAGACCTCCGCGACATCGAATTCCCGGTTACGCAGGAACCGCCAGTGGCGGGTGCTGGAGTCAATGTCCGTCAGGATCGTCAGATTGATCCCGTCCGGCTTCACCGTGCCGTCTTTCAGCGGACGTACGATCTCGTAGTTACCGCAAGCCAGTGTGAGATGAATGTCGCCCATGAGGAATGCGCCTTCTATCCGTCAAAGATTATGATCGTCTTTAGTCTATTCACGCGCCAGGCAGATCCTTCGCCCACTTCTCCATGATGCGGGCGTCCAGCTCCTTGGAGGAACGCGCGACGATGGGGAATGTGTCCTTGCGGCGGAAGGGCTTGGTGGCGTCGATGATCACGCGGCCATTGCGGCGGTCGGTGTCGCCATCGTAGCACATGGGGTCCAGCGCCGAACTCCACCCGCCTTCGATGATGTCGATGTCCTCGCGGGTGTCCACGCGGGTGGACATGGCCCAGATCACATCATCGATGTTGGTGGGATCGATGTCGTCATCGACAACGATGGTCCAGCGGTTGCAGTAGGCGCCTGCGTGGCAATGGGCGGCGATCATGCCCGCCTGTTTCGCATGGCCGCCATAGAGCGTCTTGATGGAGATCGTCAGCCAGAAGCGGCTGCCGCCGGCTTCATGGGCCCAGACGCCTTTCACCTCAGGGATGCCAGCCGCTTCCAGCTGGTTCCATACGGCGCCGCAGCGATAGGTGCCGAGATAGAAGGTGTTGTCATTGGGCGGCACAGCTGGAATGGCGCCCAGCAGGATCGGGTCATTCCGGTGCATCATGGTTTCGATGCGGATGGCTGGCTCGGGGCGGCTGCCGCCTGCGTAGTAGCCGGTCCATTCGCCCAGCGGGCCTTCCTGGATCACGTCGTTGGGATAGATATAACCCTCGAAGGCGATTTCGGCGTTGGCGGGCACGGGCATGCCGGTCTTGGGCATGCGGATTGTCTCCACCGCTTCGCCGAAGATTCCGCCCGCCGCCTCGAATTCGCTCTTGCCATAGGGAATTTCGAGGCCCGACAGCATGAACATCGCGGGATGCACGCCCACGACCACGGCGACCGGGCAGGGCTCGCCCTTGTCGTGATATTTGTTCATGAGGATGCGCCCATGCTTGCCGGGCGAGATCATGACGGATGCCGTCTTGGGGCCATGCACCTGCACGCGATAGGCGCCGTAGTTGATCCAGCCGGAGTCAGGGTCTTTCATGATGACGAGGCAGGCGGTGCCGATGAAGGGGCCGCCATCGTGCTCATGCCAGACGGGCGTGGGGATCTTGTGGAGATCCACCGCGTCGCCTTCCATCACATTCTCCATGAGGGGGCCGCCATTGACCTCCTTGGGGGGAATGGAGGGCGCGTTGCCCATATATTTGCGCCACCATTGCACGAGCTCCATGTCGGTGCTCTTGGCGGGAATGCCCAGCGCCACGTTGATGCGCGGCACGGAGGTCAGGATATTCGCCAGCACCCGCGTGCCCTTGGGATAGCCGGGGATCTCGTCGAACAGCACGGCCGGATTGCCCATCTTGCGCATGTAGATGTCGACGATGCCGCCGATCTCCTCCTTGGGCTCGGCGCCCTTGATGACCTTGAGCTCGCCCACAGCGTCGATGGCCGCAATCCAGTCACGCAGATCCTTGTTCGCCATGTTAGAAGCTCCTGTTGATGAAGGCTGCGACCCGGCGAGCCCCGTCGTGTTGATGTTTGAAGATAAACGCATTTCTCATGGGCGGGGCAAGCCTGGCGCCCGCGCCTTGGAAATCAGATGGAAGAGGGTTTCCGGCAAAACCGGGGTTTGTTGGATGCGAATGTCGAAGGGCGCGAGGGCGTCCTCAATCGCGGAGATGATGGTGGCCGCCACGGGTATGGTGCCCACTTCGCCAACGCCCTTGGCGCCAAGGGGATTGATAGGGGAGGGTGTGTCGCGATAGAGCGTCTCGAAGCGCGGCAGCTCGGGCGCCGTTGGCAGCAGGTAATCGGCGAAAGTAGTCGTCAGCGGCTGGCCTTCGTCGTCGTAGATCATCTGCTCGAACAGGGCGTTGCCAACGCCATGGGCGATGCCGCCACGGATCTGGCCTTCGACGATCATCGGATTGACCCTTACGCCCACATCCTGAAGAGCGATGTAGCGCAGGATCTTCACTTGCGCGAGATCCACATCCACCTCCACTTCCGCCACATGGGTGGTGTTGGAATAGGTCAGCGCCTCGGTCTGCCATTTGGCGTCCGATTGCAGCGAGGGGTCGAGGCCCGGCGGGAAGGCGTAGCCCGGCGATCCCCGCAACACCCGCGCCAGCTCCGCCAGGGTGACGGAGACATCGGAGCCCTTCACCCGCACCTTGCCGTCCACCAGCTCCAGGTCTTCGATATCGGCTTCCAGCATATGGCTGGCCAGTTTTTTGGCCTTCTGCGCCACTTCGGTGGCGGCCAGCAGCACGGTGTTGCCAGCGGTCACGAGCTGGCGGCTGGCGAAGCCCCCGAGCCCCAGAGGCGCCGCGACGGTGTCGCCGCAGATGACGGTCACTTTGTCCGCTGTGAGCCCCAGTTGCTCGGCGCAAATCTGCGCCAGCGTGGTCTTGATGCCCTGGCCCATGGCGGCGGCGCCGGTGAAGATCGACACCTGCCCCGATGGGTTGACCCGCACCGTGCCGGATTCAAAAGGCCCGCGCCCCGTGCCCTTCACCGCATTGGCCAGACCAATGCCGATATAGCGGCCTTGTTTGCGGGCGGCCAGTTGCCTCTCGCGGAACCCATCCCAGCCCGCCGCCTCCAGCGCCTCCTTCTGGGAGGCGATATAGTCGCCGCTGTCATAGGTGACGGGCGCCCCGGACCGCGCCTTCAGCGGCTTGGTGTAGGGCATCTTTTCCGGTGGAACGAGATTGCGGAGACGCACTTCGGCCCGGTCCAGCCCCAGCCGCTGCGCCACCAAATCCATCAGGCGCTCCATGGCGAAGGCCGCCTGCGGATAGCCTGCGCCGCGCACTGAGGAGGCGGGCACCTTATTGGTGAAGGTGATGATCACCCGCATGTCGAGGGCCGGGACCATGTAGGGGCCGGGCACCGCCGTCGCCGAATTATAGGGCAGGTTCACCGCCTTAAGCGCATAGGCGCCCTGATCATGGATCAGCGAGCCGCGAATGCCGCGAATGCGCCCGTCGGCTTCGACGGCGATCTCAAGGGACCAGAACTGGTCGCGCTCCTGCACGGCGGTGAGGCAATGTTCGCGCCGGTCCTCGACCCATTTCAGGGTGCGGCCCAGCATGCGCGCGGCTGCGGGCACCGCCAGCTCTTCCGGATAGGCGCAATATTTCGGGCCAAAGCCGCCGCCCACCTCGGGGGTGATGACCCGCAGTGCATCGTCCTCAAGGCCCAGCACCTCAAGAATGCCCTGATGAATGTCATGGGGCATCTGGGTGGAGGACCAGACATTCATCGTCCCGTCCATGCGCGGTTCGGCGATGACGCCGCGCGTCTCCATGGGATGGCCGCAGCCGCGATGCTGCAACATGTCTTCCTGAAACACATGGGGCGCATCGGCGAAGGCGGCGTCGATGTCGCCATAGTTCACATGCATGCGGTTGAAGACGTTGTTGGCGGCCTCCGTGCGCACTCGGGGCGCTGTGTCGGAGACAGCATCCTTGGCGCTCATGATCACGGGTAGGGGCGCGTAATCGATCTCCATGAGATCGACCGCATCCTCCGCGACATGGCGGGAGTCTGCGATGGCCATGGCGATGGCCTCGCCCACGAAGGCGACTTCGCTACCGGAGAGTATATAGGGCGTTATGGCGGCGGTGGCCTTGGTGGGGCTGGCGCTGAGGGGCATGCGCACCCGGCCCAGCGCACGCTCCATGTCCTCCATGGTGATCACCGCGTGGACGCCGGGCAGGGCGCGGGCGCGGGTCACATCGAGGCGCGTGATGCGCGCATGGGCATGTTCGCTGCGCAGGAACGCGACATGCAGCTGGCCGGGCAGCTCCAGGTCATCGAGATATTTCACCTGGCCCCGCAGCAGGGCGGGGTCTTCCAGACGTTCGACGGAGAGGCCGATCTGGCGGGCCATCAGCGTGCTCCCCCCTTGAGGGCTCGCGCCGCCTGCAGGGCCGCGTCCACGATGGGCTGGTAGCCGGTGCAGCGGCAGATGTTGCCGGAAATGGCGTCGCGCACCTCCGCCTCGCTGGGATCCGGATTCTCCCCCAGAAGCTCCGCCACTGTCAGCAGCATGCCCGGCGTGCAAAATCCGCATTGCATGGCGTGCTGGTCCCGGAAGGCCTGCTGGATCGGATGCAGGGGCCCCGTAGTGTCGGACAGGCCCTCAACGGTGGTGATCTCGCATCCCTGCGCCTGCACGGCGAACATCAGGCAACTGCGCAGCGTGGCGCCATTCACAAGAACGGTGCAGGCGCCGCAGACCCCGTGTTCGCAACCAAAATGGGTGCCGGTGAGGCCGAGATCATGGCGCAGGAAATCGCCCAGATTCACACGGGGCTCCACCGCGTGCGTGTAGCTGACGCCATTCACGGTGAGGATCAGATCCTGTTTCATGCCGTCACCATGGTTTCGCAGGCCTGGGCCAGCGCGCGCCGCACCAGCGTGCTGGCGATCTGGCGCTTGAAGGCGGCGCTGGCGTGAATGCTGCCCTCGGCGGGCATGTGCTCCACCTCTTCGGCCACTTGTGCGAATAGCGTCTCGTCAGGCCTTGCGCCGAGGAGGCTCTGTTCGGCCTTGGGGAGCCGGGCAGGGCGGTCGCCGAGCCCGCCGACGCAGATGGCGGCGCGGGCGATGGCGCCCTGCGCATCGAAGGTGAGCAGGCAGGCGGCTGAGGACATGGCGTAATCGCCCGCCCGCCGGGCATGTTCCAAAAAGGCGTAGGCATGGCCCTGCGGCCAGGCGTCCATCTCGATGCGGGTCAGCAACTCCCCCGCCTCCAGCCAAGGCGACATGGCGCCCTGAATGAAGTCGCTGACGGCGACGCGCCGCGTTCCGCCAGCAGACTGTATCGTGAGGGTCGCGTCATGCAGCATGCAGAGCATGGGCAATTCGGCGGAGGGGTCGAGGTGGCACATGCTGCCCCCGATGGTGCCCCGGTTGCGTGTCTGCCGATGGCCGATCTCGCGGACAGCTTGTGCAAAAATTGGAGCGACTTCAGCAAGACCAGCATGGCGCTCGATTTCCCGCTGACGCACCATGGCGCCGAAGCCAAGGCGACCATCCCCGAGCGAAATCCCACGCAGCTCCTCAAGACCGTTGATATCTACCAACGCTTGAGGGGCAAGCAGCCGAAAGTTAAGCATGGGAACCAGCGATTGCCCGCCCGCCAGCACGCGCACATCCGCTCCGCGCAAAAGCTCCAGCGTCTCCGGCAGGCTCTGCGGTCGATGGTAGTCGAAGGGTGGCGCTTTCATCTTTGCATCCGCACTATTTCGCGCCCAGGGAACGCGCTGTCGCCTGCGCCACATCCTTGGGCGTTTGATAGAGCTCTCGCACCATGGCCGCAATCTCGACGCCGGTCATGGGGTTCACATCGAGCTTTGATTTTTGCGCATCCGCCAGGAACTCCGGATCCTTCATGGTCTTGTCGAAGGCCTCCTGAAGGGCCTTCAACCGCTCCGGCGCCACATCCGGCGGGGTCACGAAGGGACGGGCCATAGCCTGTGGCGCCACCGCGAGATTGACGATCTGTTTCTGGGTTGGCGACTTCGCCAGATCCGGCATGAAGGGCGTGCCGGGAATGTCCGGATCCGGTTTTGTGGCCGCCTGAACAACGATGTTGATCTTTTTCAGGGTCAGCCAATCCCCATGGGCGGCTCGAATGGTTGACAGCGAGATGCCGCAAAGGCCGTCCACCTCGCCTCGTTCCATGGCGAGCGTGATGTCGGCGGTCCCGGGATAACCGCTCACAAGCTTGAGATCCGCCTTGAACTCTTCGCGCAGCAGCGTCGCGAACATGTCGGGATCTGACCCCTTGCCTTCTCCGCCGAAGACGGATGGCTTGGTCACCAGGTCTTCCCAGGTTTTGATCCTGGAATTGTTCCAGGTGATGCACACGCTGGTGTCGGAGGTGATGGAGCCCAGATAACCAAGCTTGGCGCCGTCAAAATCCGGTGAAAAGAGCAGGGGATAGATGGGCATGCCCCGGGCGAACGTGCCGATGGCCGTTCCATCGCGCGGGGCGACACCGTTGATAAAGGTCGCGACCTTCAGGCTGCCCGCGCCAGGCATGTTTTGCGGGATTACGTTGGGCTTTCCAGGAACATTTCTGCCCAGATGCCGGGCCAAAAGCCGCGCGTAAAGGTCGTATCCTCCACCTGCGCTGTAACCAATGTAAAGATTAATGGGTTTGCCCGCATAAAAATCGCCGACAGGATCCGCCCGGCTGGGGCCAGCCACGATCAGGAAAGCCAAAGACGCTGCGACGACTTCTTTCATGCTTCATGCTCCTGGTGCGATCTGCGCAACGATGATGCGTTTCACGAGTGTGCACTTTTCGGGCAATGTCCCAAAAAAGCTACCCATCTGCCCAGTCTTTGTCAATTTGACACAGCCGTTCCGCCCGTCATTGGACTTTCCGCGCAGATTTTGGGAAAAAGCAAAAAGCAAGCCACGCTTGGTCTTGATGCAACGAAAGATCTCCCTTCGAAATTGCCGTTCAAACCGGCTGACGGGGGCGCCTCATCGCTTCGCACCGAATTCGTGCATGAAGTTCAGAATTTCCGGCTTCACCGAAAGGCCCCGCGCGACGGCCTCGTTGAGATCGGAGGACGAAACATATTCCGGCAAATCGCCCATGACCCTGCGCGCCTCCGCTGCGTAGTCCGGATCCTCGTTGAGGGCCATGACCGCCCTGCGCAGGATATCTCGCGCTTCAACAGGAGAACCGGGCGGCAAGGCCAGCAACCGATAGGCCGCGCCATTCACGGTAAGCAGCGTCTTGTAGGCCTCCCAAAGCGGCCCCTCCGGCATCTTGCCGAAGATCGTTTGATAATATTGGTGGAAGGGGGGCGCGGTCACGTCCTTCATCTGCTTCGGCAGGCTGAATGTCTGGCCGTCGAAGCCCGGATCATAGAAAGCCGGGATGAACTTGCCCTCTTTCACCAATGGCAGGACCTTGGAATTATAGTCAGGCGGGGATTCCGCATAATAGTTGATCTCGCCGCGTTGCAGGGCGAGATTGGCCTGCGCACTCGAATTATAGCCCGTCACATATTTGTATTTGACGCCGAGCATATCGAGGGTGAGGCGCATGGACATATCCTTGGGCGCATCCGGTCCAAGGCCGCCCACCACGAGATTCTGCGCTTTCATCAGGTCGCCCGAGGTCTTGAGGCCCGGCTCCACGTCGGCGCGGAAATAATGAATGCGTCCGCTGGGCGCCAGCGCGACGAATTCATATTTGCGAAAATCGACCTTGAACTGATCGGGATTGCTCACGAAGCGCTGGGAGGCAGCTGTCAGATAGCCCAGCATCAAGCCATCCCTTGGCGCCACCTCGCCCAGATATTTTGTGCCGATGAGCCCGGCGGCGCCGCCCATGTTCTGGACGATGATGTTCGGGGCGCCCGGCAGATGCCGTCCGAGATGGCGACCAAGAATGCGGGCCTCCGTATCGGTTGGGCCGCCGGCGTCATAGTTGACGAGTATGGTCAGCGTTTTTCCCGCATAGAAAGTCTGCGCCTGCGCTTGACCTGCCATGACGCTGACGGCGATGAGTGAGAGGATGGCTGGCATGATCCGGCGCATAGGGCGGCTCCCATTCTTCATCAAATATCCGGTCCTTGCGGATCACTTCTTTCGTGCGAAGGGACCAAGCTCCCGGGCGGCCGCCTCCGCGAAGGACAGATCGAGGCAATCCTCGACTTTCATCGCCTTGTTGGCGACTTCGCCTTGCTCCTGAAAGAAGAGAAGATCGCGGCGGATGCTTTCCAGCGCGGGCTTGCCATCGGGATCGGTCGCCTGCGGGGTGATGTTGCGCGCCAGCTCCAGTGGAATGTTCAACTTGCGCGAGAAGATATCGATGACTTCGTCAGCCGCGCCATCCTTGCGCCAGCGACCGTTCTCAAGGGCGTTGAGATAGTCGCGATTGGCTTTCAGAAAGGCGCGCATGAAACGCCGCGCGACATCTGATCGTTCTTGCCGGAACTTGTCGCCAAAGAACAGTAACGACAGCTCGTACATGCTCACCACCTCTTCGGTGGGAGCGAATTCGACAGCCAGCCCTTCTTGCGCCACGAGGGTCTTGTAGGGCTCGTTCATGATGGAGCCATCGATGGCGCCGCTTTTGAGGGCTGCGACCTGCTGCGAAAAGCTCATGAAAAGCTTTTCGATTTCTTCATATTTGACGCCGCCTTTGAGAGCTGCCTGATTGAGAATGGACAGTGGCCCCACGCCTGCGCCGCCCTGCGCGAACCTGAGACCTTTCAGGTCCGACCAGGATTTGAAACGTCCGCTGGTGACGAGCTCCTTGCGGATCATGACGCTTTGATAGACATAGCCGGGCTCGGTGCGTCCCTTGTCCGCCACGATGCGCACGCCCACCTTGCGGTCGATGGCGTTGAACAGACTGACGGCGGTTGCGCCACCGCCAACATCCAGATCGCCCACGCCCAAGGACGGGATCATTTTGGCCGAGGCGTCAAAGACAATGAACTCGGCTTCTATGCCTTCCTGTTTGAAATAGCCCTTCTCATTGGCGATATGGACCGCAATGTCGCCTGATGTGTTGAGGACGCCGATTTTGACCAGATCGGCCGCTTTCGCCGGGTATTGCGCGCCAGTAAAAACGGTCACCAGAAGCGCTGTGACTCGCAGGGCCCTGCCAAGCATTCCATCCCTCCCTTTGTTTGTTTTCTATTCAGCGGTGCAGTCGATCAAAATTTTCCCCATATGCGCGCCCGTCTCCATCCGCCTGTGGGCCTCCTGCGTTTCGCGCAGGGGGAAGAGGGAATCGATGCGCGGGCGAATGGTCTTCCCCAAGTTGGGCCAGACCTGCTCCGCCAATTGTCTCGCGATGGCGGCTTTGCGCGCAAGCGGCAATGGTCGCAGCAGGGATCCGCTGACAATGGCGCGCTTTTCCATGATCAGCCGCAGGGGCGCCGACCAGACCGGCGTCTGCCCGGAGGCCAGATGCAGGATGCGTCCATCCATGGCGAGCGCGGCAAGGTTGCGCTCCGCATAGTCGCCGCCGACCATGTCGAGAATGACGTCTGCGCCATGGCCACCGCTCGCCTTGCGGACGATGGCGACAAAGTCCTCTTCACGATAATTCACCGCTGCATCAGCGCCGAAAGCGAGGCAGGCTTGGCATTTTTCCGCAGAACCCGCAGTGGCGACGACATGCGCGCCCAGATGTTTCGCCAGTTGGATCGTAAGGGAGCCGACGCCGCTTGTCCCCCCGTGCACCATTAGCCAGTCGCCCGTTTTCAGACGGCCCAGATCCACCACATTGAACCAACAGGTGAAGAGCGCCTCGGGCAGCGCCGCCGCCTCCTGCATGCTGAGCAGGGGTGGGCGCGGCAGCACAAGGCTTTCCTCCGCGATGCAGGCCTGCGCATAGCCGCCCCCGTCAATCAGCGCGCAAACCTCTTCGCCGATGCGCGCCGCCGAGACGCCCTCGCCAACGGTCGCGATGACGCCTGAAACCTCAAGGCCGAGAATATCCGTAGACCCCGCCGGGCCTGAGCCGCGCGCGCGCTGATTGACATCGTGGCGATTGACGCCGGCGTACTGCGTTTTGATGAGCACCTGCCCAGGGCCGGGCGCTGGTTGCGGGCGCGATCCAATGGCGATGACCTCCGGCCCGCCTCCCTTGGTGGGCCAGCCCGCTATCATCGACTGAAGGACTTCCGGCTTCGTCATGTCGTCTCTTTTTTGCTTTGCGAGCGAAGAACGCCCCGGCTTTCGAGGGACTGGATCGCCTCCTCTGAAAGCCCGAGAACTCCGCGCATGACCTCATGGGTGTGCTGCGCCAGCTTTGGCGGGAAGGTGTGATGCTGCTCGCCGTCATGGGGCAGTTTGATAGGATTGCCCGCGACACGTAGATGATGACCCTCATCATCGGTCAGCTCTAGGATCATGTTGCGCCAGGACACCTGCGGATTGGCCAGCGCCTCGCCAACGGTGTTCACCGTGCCCACAGGCACGCCAGCGGCGAGCAGCGCGCTCACCCAGTCATTGGCGTCTTTCTCCGCAAACGCTTTGTCGAAGGCGGCGATGATGCGGTCGCGGTGATAATAGCGGCCCTTGCGCGTGGCCAGATCCGGCTCCGCGCCGAGATCATGAAGTCCTGCGGCCTCGCACAGCGATTGCCACATACGGTCCGTATTGGCGCAGACGACCACATCGCGGCCATCGCGCGCGGTGAAGGAGCGGTAGCTGGGGATCGACTCATGGCCCTTGCCCTGACGGCCCGGCACCGTGCCGGAGGCCAGATAATAGGAGGCCTGATAGGTGAGCATGGCGATCTGGCAATCGAGCATGGAGATGTCGATATAGCGGCCATGTCCGGTGACATTGCGTGACTCCAGCGCCGCGCAGATGGAGGTCGCCGCATACATGCCCGCTGAGAGATCGGCGAGGGGAATGCCCGCGCGCACGGAGGCGCCATCGGGCTCGCCCGTAAGGCTCATGCCGCCGGAGACGGCCTGTATCACCATGTCGTAAGCGGGGCGCTGATGTTCGGGCCCGTCCTGCCCGAAGCCGCTGATCGAACAATAGACGATGCGCGGATTGACGGCGGAAATGGTCTCATAGGAGATCCCGTGTTCCGCAAGCCCGCCCGGCTTCTGGTTTTCCAGCAGCACGTCGCATTGCATGGCGAGCTTCTTCAGCAGGTCCAGCCCTTCGGACGTCTTGTAATTGATGACGATGCTTTTCTTGTTGCGGTTGACGCTGTGAAAATAGGCGCTGTCGCCCGCAATGAAATTGGGCGGCAATTGACGAGTCATGTCGCCGCCGCCGGGCTCCACCTTGATGACCTCCGCCCCCATGTCGCCCAGGATTTGGGAGCCATAGGGCCCGGAGAGAAACAGGGACAGATCCAGCACGCGGATATGGCCGAGCATTTTGGGGTTCATGCCGCTCATGCCGCCCTCAGGTCTTGAAAATCGTGATGGCGCAGGCGCCATGGTCGAGGCCCGCGATGCCGCCGCCCGTGCAATGAGTGAGGCCGACCTTCGCTCCTTGCGCCTGCCGCGCGCCCGCCTGGCCGCGCAAGTGCCAGATGACTTCAACGATCTGCGCAGCCCCGGTCGCGCCGACCGGATGCCCCTTGGAGAGGAGGCCGCCGCTCATGTTGACGGGAATGCGCCCGCCCACGGAGGTCGCGCCGCTTTCCAGCAGCCCGATCGCCTCGCCCTTCTTGCAAAAGCCCAGAGCCTCATAATACATGAGCTCGGCGATGGCGAAGGCGTCATGCACTTCGGCCACATCCACGTCCTGCGGGCTGATCCCGGTTTCTTCGTAGATCTCGTGGGCGCCGCGTTCGGTGATCTCCGCCGTGGTGATGTCGCGGTAACCCGTTACGAAGCGGCCGGAGGTGAGCTCGGCGCCTGCGACCCAGACGGGTTTGGTGGTGCTCTGCGCCACAAACTCGCCTGCACACAGCACCACCGCCGCCGCGCCGTCTCCGGTGGGGCAGCAGTGCAGGAGGCCAAAGGGCTCTGCCACAAGGCGCGCCGCCATGACCTCCTCCAGCGTCACCGGCTTCTGATATTGCGCATAGGGGTTCAGCGCGCCATGACGCCGCGCCTTGACCGAGACTTTGGACAGTTGCTCCCGGGTCAGGCCGAAGTCATGCATGTAGCGTTTGGCGCGCATGGAATAGAGCGCGGGCATGGTGAGGCCCACATCGACCTCCCAATCCTCCGGCTGGCCTGGCAGAACGCCGCCGCCGAGCATGGAGAGCTTGTCGATGCCCAGCACGAGCACACGGTCATAAAGACCGGCCGCAATGGCGTAATAGGCTTCGCGAAAGGCTGTGGCGCCGCTGGAGCAGGCGTTCTCGCAATTCACCACGGGAACGCCTGTCATGCCCAGCGGGCGCAGGGCGCGCTGGCCTGCAAGGCGCCCGCCATAGGCCGAGCCGCAATAGACCGCCTCGATCTGTTTGCGCTCAAGGCCCGCATCGTCGATGGCGCCCTTGACCGCTGGCCAGCCCAGATCCTGAAACATGAGTTCGGGATAACGTCCGATGCGCCCCATGGCGGCGCCGATGACGGCTACCTTGCGCATCAGCGCGCCTCCTTGATGGGTTTGAAGCGGTGGGAGAGGACCTGCGTTCCATCTGCATTGGCCCGCAGCGGCCCCACGATCAGCTCCACCGGCGCATCGAGCGGTGGCGGATTGGCGAGATCCGCGTCAAGCGGAGCGCAGATGCGCACGCCATCTTCAAGATCCACATAGGCGATGGCGTAGGGCGAGGGCCAACCTTTGCGGGCTGCATGAACAATCGAAAAAGAATAAAGCGTTCCGCGTGTGGCGAGCGCCAGATCCTGCTGCTCGCTGGACCAGCAGCCGGAACAGATCTTCGGCTTGGGGAAAACCTTGGCGCCGCATTGCGCGCAGAGGCCGCCCATAAGGCGAGGAGCCTTCTTTTCATCGAAGCTGATGGTTCCCGGAAGCGCGTATTGTGGCTCTGATGCGGCCGCGTCCATGAGTCCTCCATGTTTTGTCTGGTCAGGTGACGCCGGTGGGCAGCTTCGCCCCCGGACGTCGCCTCGTCAATTGGCGCCGTAAACCGCCTTGATCTTCTGGACGAGGTCCGGGGTCAGATTGCCGACTTCTTGCACGAGTTCCTGCAGCCTGGCGCCGGGAAGCGGCGTGAGTTCGACCCGCATTTTCTCAAGCTCGCTTATGAATTCCCCATCCCGCGTCATCTCCATGAAGGCTTTTTGCAGGGCTGCCGCGCGGTCCGCAGGCACGCCCGGCGAGGAAAGGATCGCCTTGCCGATTTCCGTGGCGTTCACCACGGCCTTGAGGATCTGGCGCTCTTCCTCGGTCTTCGCGATCTCCACGCAAGTCGGAACATCCGGCAGGTCAGGATGGCGGCTCAGACCGTATTGCACGACCACGTTGATCTTCTTGTCCCTGATCCAGTCGGGATGGGCAGATTTATAGGCTTCCCAACTCGTCGAATGGCCGTCGATCTCGCCGCGCTCCATGGCGAGCATGGCCTCGTTGGAGCCGCCATAACCCATCACCAGCTTGAACTTCGTGCCCACCACGCGGTTGAGCACATTGGGATAGACATAGACTGTGGAGCCCGTGCCAGTGGCGCCCAGCGCCGCCTCCATCTTGAAGGCGTCGTCGATGGTCTTGATCTTCGACGTGTTCCACATGGCCGTCACATTGACGGCGGAGGAGATGCGCCCGACCCAGGTGAATTTCGCGGTCTCGAATTTCACGCCGGGCGCGCCTAGCTTCTCGTCAATCGTGTTGGTGGCGGCGAGCAGCCCCAGCACCGTCCCGTCTTTCGGCGCGACGTTGTAGATGTGATTGGCCGCCAGAATGCTGCCCGCGCCCGGCATGTTGCGGAACACGACCTGCGGATTGCCTGGAATATGGCGTCCGATGAAGCGCGCTACGGCGCGGCCATAAACGTCGTTGCTGCCGCCAGGCGGATAGCCGACGATCAGTTCGATGGTCTTTCCCGCATAGAATTGCTCAACGCTCTGCGCCATCGCCGGAATCGCTGCGCACAGGAGCAGCGTTGCGCTGAGAAGGAGCCTCTTGCCGTTGGCGGCCATCATTTCCTCACTTGTTTTCTGGGTGCGCAGCCTTTTAGCCGTCGCCCTTTTTCAACAGTCCCGCGCCTGCGTTCCAAAGTCCCTTCGCCATGACCGAGGCGAGGCCGATTTCCTTCGCCGGCTCGGCCGCGGCGCCCTCATGGCCAGCGACGAGATTGGCTTCAAGGTTCTTCGCGAATTGATCCATGATCACCTGCGCGGTGGACTGCATCAGCGCCGTGCCGCGCGCATATTGGGCGATGGACCCGGCCAGCGTGATATCTGACTCCACCGAGATCTTCGTGCCGCCCGCATCTTCGTTCAACATGAATACGACATCGGCCCGCGCCGTGCCGCGCGCCTTCTCCTCATTGCCCTGCGCTTTGGCGAGCACGCGATAGTTCGCCGCGTCGCGCTCGATGAAGCTGACGGTTCCCTTGAACTTGAGCGCGATGGGCCCGAGCTTGACGCCGATGGTTCCCACATGACTGTCGTCGGGGCGCGACTCCAGCAATTCGGCGCCCGGCGCGCAACGCGCCACGCGGGGAATATCGTTGAGGACGGTCCAGACCTCCGCGATGGGGATCTGAATCCGCACTTCATTCCTGATTTTCATGCTGGCGACGACCTCATGATTTCTTTTCGACGGAGCGGACAGCGGTTTCCGCCCCAAGCCCGGAGCGCTGGCGCGCAAGAGTTTGAAGGCCATTCGCCTCCCAATTGCCTTCGACTGCGTTCTTGGCGAATTGGGTCCAGTCGTCGCCCCAGTTGCCGAGTTCATAGCCGTGCCAAGGCGAGGGAACCTTGAGCGCGGGCAGGCCAAGCTCGTTCCAGATGCCCAGCGCCTCCTCCATGAATTCCTTCTTGGGCAGGGCCAGCGGCGGCATCAGGCGCTTGCGCGTGGCGTCGATCAGCAGCGCGGACTCGGTCTTGCGGTCGCCATATTGCGCGCCCTGTCCGCCGCCCCGATAGGGCAGCACCAGCGTGTCGTCCTTGGGGTTGCAGCGATAGGCCATGGACCACAGCACCGCATCGACGGACGAGGGATCGATATCGTCGCTGACCGCGATCACGACCTTGCCGAAGGCGGTGATATAGGAGCTGGCCGCCTGCAAGGCGCGCCAGATCTCGCTTTGCGGCGCGCCATATTCGAATTGGAGGAAGATGACCGGCCGCAGATTGGTCAAGGGCTCATGCAGCACCACGCGCTTGAGGCCCTTGATGTTCAGGGTCTTTCGCAGGTGATGCAGGAACAGCGGCTCATAGGCCACTTTCTTGATCACGCTGGACTCGCTCGGCGTCACCTGGCTGATGATGGCGCTGAAGATGGCGTTGCGCCGATGGGTGATGGCCGTCACCTGCATGGGCATGTTGAAGGCTTCCAGCGCCACATAACCATTGCTCTCGCCAAAGGGCGCCTCGGGCTCAAGCAGATCCGGCTCGATGTAGCCTTCGATGACGATCTCTGAATTGGCGGGGACCAGCAGATCATTGGTGAGGCATTTCACCATCTCCACCGGCGCGCCCGCCACCGCGCCAGCTACCGCATATTCATCGAGATCAAGGCTGAATTTCTGCGGCGAGGTGAAGACCACGACCGGCGCGCCGCCGAGCGCGATGGAGATGGGCATGCGCTCCTTGCGGTCGCGATATTTCTGCCAATGCACCCAGCCGCCGGCGCCGCCGGGCCGCGCCACCATGCGCACCACAAGCCGATCCGTCGCCTTCAGCGCCGCGCGATACATGCCGGTGTTCTGCACGAGGCTGTCGGGATCACGCGTCACGCAGAGGGTGGCGGTGAGATAGGGGGCGGCGTCATAGCCCGGGGTTGAAATGGGAACCGGCAACATCGCGAGCCCCCCGCCGGGTTGCTTCAATGCCTCGCCTGATATCACGACCTCCTGACAGGCGCCCGTGGCGCCCGTGACAGGCGGCACGGGATTGGCGACCGCCTCCATCCATGCGGGGCCAATCTCGCTCGTGGGCCTGCCCATGCCCATGGCGTAGATGCGCGGCGAGCCCGCCAGCGCGCCCAGCAACACCGGCATGTCGTAGCGCTTACCCTTGGAGTCCACCACGTTGGTGAAGAGGAAGGCCTTGCGCTCATCCTCCGGCAGGCCGCCGATGAACTGCCAGCGCACCAGCGGCTGCAACTGCGTGTCCTTGTTGATGGGACGGTCGATGCGCACCAGTAGCCCTGCGGCGTCCAGCGCGGCCAGATGTTCGTGCAGATCGCGCGGGGGATTGGGGGCTGCGCCTGTGTTGTCGCTCATGTCCGGTTTCCCTTTGGCGCCGCTCAGGCGGCGTAGACGCGGTTCGCGAAGCTGCGCAGAAGCGCCGCGAATTGTGCGGGTTGTTCGAGTGGGGCGAGATGGCCCGTGTCCATTTCGCGGTAGTCGCAACCGGGGATTGTCGCCGCCAGATCCTTCATGGCGCTGACAGGCGTCGATTGATCCCGCAGGCCCGCAATGGCCATGGCGGGGCGACGCATGACCTCCAGCTGCGTGGCGTAATTGAGATCGCGAATAGCGCGCCAGGACCAGCAGTGCACGACCGGATCCGCCTCCAGCAGCCAGTCGCGCGCCTGCATCACAAGCTCAGGCCGCAGCAGTTGCAAGTCAGCGTCAAACCAGCGCGAGAGGGTTGTCTTCAGTACCGTCGGCATACCCTTGAGGGCGGCTTGGGCGCGTTGCTCCATCACGGCGCGGCCGTCATCATTGCGTCGATGGGCGGTGTTGGCGATGACCACGCCCGCCAGCAAGTCCGGCGCGCGCACGCTGATCGCCTGCGCCGTCATACCGCCCATGGAGCAGCCGACCACAATCGTCGGCGCCTGGCCCACAGCGCGGATGAGTTCAGCAACGTCATCGGCGAGTTCATCGAGCCCGAAGGCCTGGGCTGGGACATCGCTTCGCCCATGGCCGCGGGCGTCCGGGGTGATGAGGCGGAACTCTTTCTCCAGCTCCGCCACCACCGGATCCCAGAAAGCCCCGCATAAGCCGACGGGATGCAGCAGCACCATGCTGCGGCCCTGACCGCGTGAACGATAGGCGATGCCCAGACCGGATTGGGTTCTGAAGTTCATCTGTTTCATCCCTCTGGCGTCGTTTATTGATTTTTCGCGTCCAGCACCAGTTCGACAATGCGTTCCGGCGAGATGGGCATCTCCGTCAGGCGCACGTTGAAGGGGCGCAGGGCGTCCTCCACCGCGCTGATGATGGCGGCGATGACCGCGATGGTGCCGCCCTCGCCAGCGCCCTTCACACCGATGGGATTGAGTGGGGAGGGCGTCTCTGTATGGAGCGTCTCCACATTCGGCACATCGGTGGCCATGGGCAGGAGATAGTCTGCGAAGCTGGTGGTGAGCGGCTGGCCTGTCTCATCGAACAGTAGCCGCTCGAACAGCGCATTGCCGATGCCATGGGCCACGCCGCCCACGATCTGGCCTTCCACAATCATGGGATTGATGACATTGCCGCAGTCGTGATTGACCAGCACGCGCGTCACCTTCACATGGCCAGTCTCGATATCGACTTCCACCTCCGCCACATGGCAGCTGTTGGCGTAGGTCGATTGCTCCGGCTTGAAATAGCTCGTGGCTTCAAGACCGGGATCGCGATCCGCCTTCATGGAGAAGCCATAGAGACCGACCGCGTTATAGGCGAGTTCGCGGAAGGTCTTGCGCAGGCCCGGCACGCCGCGCACTCCCACCGCGCCATCCTTCAGCTCGAGATCGTCTGGCGAGACCTCCAGCAGTTCGGAAGCTATCTTCTTGATCTTCTCGCGCACCTCGATGGCGGCGAGATGAACCGAGGAGCCCGCATTCACGGCGGTGCGCGAGGCGAAGGTGCCCATGCCGAAGGGAATGGTGGCGGTGTCCGCCGTCACCACGCTCACATCGCTGTAATCGACGCCCAGATGATCTGCGGCGATCTGCGCCAGCGTGGTCTTGTGGGATTGGCCTTGGGGCGTGGCGCCGGTGAAGACGACAATCTTGCCGCTGGTGGAGATGCGGATCGTCGCACCCTCATAAGGCCCAAGCCCGGTTCCCTCCACCGCATTGCTGAGGCCGATGCCGATATATCGCCCCTGCTTCAGCGCCGCTTCCTGTCGGGCGCGGAAGTTGTCCCAATCCATATGCTCCAGCGCCATCTGCTGGCTCTTGGGATAATCACCGCTGTCATAGGTGACGGGGCGCCCATCCCTGAAAATGAGGCCGACCTTGTAGGGAAATTGGTCGGGCTGGATGAAGTTGCGACGGCGCACCTCGCCCCGGTCGAGCCCCAGTTCCTGCGCGATGCGGTCCATCATGCGTTCCATGACGAAACAGCCCTGCGGGCGCCCGGCGCCGCGCACCGGGCTGCAGGTGATCTTGTTGGTCATGGCGACGATGAGTTCGATCTGGTAGTTCGGCAGCACATAGGGGCCGATGACCGAGGTCGCGGCGATCCATGGCAGCACAAGCCCCCAGGTCACATAGGCGCCGCCGTCGTGGACGAGACGCCCGCGCAGGCCCAGCAATTTGCCTTGCTCGTCGACTGCGACTTCCATGTCCCAATATTGGTCGCGCTCCTGCTGGGTCGCGACGAAATTCTCGCGACGATCCTCGATCCACTTGACGGGCTTGCCGACCGCCATGGTCGCCGCCGCCAGCGCGGCATATTCGACATAGAAGGAGCCCTTCGGCCCAAAGCCGCCGCCCACATCATTGGTGATGACCCGCACCTGATTGTCGGCGAGATCCAGCAGATCGATGAAGGTGCGCTTGAAGCGATGGGAGCCCTGCGAGGAGGCGTGAACGCTGAGGATTTCCGTCCCCGAATCCCAATCGGCCACCACGCCGCGACATTCCAGAAAGAAGGGCCCGCCGCGATGCAGGGCGAATTGTTCGCGAAACACATGCGGCGCGTTGGCGAAGGCCTTGTCGGTGTCGCCGATTTTCACGGGCACCTGGGTGACGATGTTGCTTGTGGCGCCATTTTGGGCCAGCGGCGCGCCTGCGATGATCGCCTCGCGCGGGTCGATGGAGGCGGGCAGCACCTCGTAATCGATCTCCACCAGCGCCGCCGCGTCTTCCGCGATATAGCGGCTTTCGGCCACGATAATGGCGATGGCCTCGCCTGCGAAACAGACCTCGTCCTTGGCGAGGGGCCAGGGCATGAAGGTCTGCTTGATGGCGGGATGGGGCACATAGAGCGGCAGGCGGCGCGAGCGCATGGGCTCGGGCAGATCCGCATGGGTCAGCACGGCGACGACGCCGGGCAGGGCCAGCGCGGCGCTCTTGTCGATGCTCTTGATGAGCGCATGGGCGTAGGGGCTTCGCACGAAGGCGGCGTGCAGCATGCCCGGCAGTTTCACGTCATCCACATAGCGGCCCTTGCCGGTGAGCAGGGCCGGGTCTTCCTTGCGCAGAACGCTGGCGCCGAAAAATCTCATGCCCATCACGCATGCTCCGCTTTGCTGGCGCGCATCTTGGCGGCGGCGTCAAGGCCGGCCTCCACGATGGCCTGATAGCCCGTGCAGCGGCACAGATTGCCGGTCAGGACCTCGCGCAATTCGTCTTCGGTGGGATCGGGATTATCGCGCAGATGCTCGGTTAAAGTGATCAGCATGCCGGGCGTGCAGAAGCCGCATTGCAGGCTGTGGTTCTGGCGGAAAGCTTCCTGCAAGATTGACAGCGAGCCATCGGCGTCAGCCAGGCCCTCGATGGTGGTGATCGACTTGCCATGGGCCTGCACGGCGAACATGAGGCAGGAGCGGGCGGAGCAATCGTCGATCATGATGGTGCATGCGCCGCAGACGCCATGTTCGCAGCCCACATGGGTGCCCGTGAGGTCGAGCGTGTTGCGCAGGAAGTCGGCGAGCAGCAGACGGCTTTCGACCTCCGCCTCGTGGCGCCTGCCATTCACGGTGACGGATATTTTGCGCATATCAGGCATGTTGAAGGCTCCTCTGCGCCTCGCGGGCGAGGGCCACGCGCAGGGCGCGGGCGGACAGGACGGAGGCGAGGTGCTGGCGATAACGCGCGCTCACATGGGCGTCGTCCATCGTCTCCACGCTTCCGGCCGCGTTCGCGGCGGCCTTGATGAAATCGTCATCGGGCGTGGCGCCGAGGGCCTGGGCCTCGAAATCGCGCAGGCGTTGGGCTGTCGGCGCCAGGCCGCCGATCACCATGGCGAACCGCTCGATGGCGCCGCGCGCATCAAGCGTCAGCAGCACGCCTGCGGAGGCGATGGCGAAATCGCCGTGGCGGCGGGCATATTCCTCGAAGCCCCAGCCGTGATCCTTGGGCCAGGCGTCGAAGGAGACGCGGGTGAGCAATTCGTCGGGCTCCAGCGCGCTGGTCATGAAACCCAGGGCGAAATCGGCCATGGGCAGATCGCGCGAGCCCGAGGCGGCCTCAGTGGTGAGCACTGCGTCGTGCAGCATCATGATCGCGGGCGTTTCCGCCGCAGGGTCGAGATGGCAGAGTGAGCCGCCGATGGTGCCGCGATTGCGGGTCTGGCGATGGCCCACATGGCGCAGGGCGTCGATCAGGATGGGGCAGGCCGCCGCCAGATCGGTGGAAAACTCCACCTCGCGCTGGCGTGTCATGGCCCCGATGGCGATGCGCGCGCCGACCTCAAGGCCGCGCAGCGATTCGATTCCATTGAGATCCACCAGATGGTCGGGCGCGGCGTAGCGGAAATTCATCATGGGCACGAGCGACTGGCCGCCAGCAAGAGGCCGCGCGTTCTCGTGGCTTGCGAGCACAGCCACGGCTTCCGCGACGGTGGCCGGGTCGTGATAGGTGAAGGGGGCGGGCTTCATTCTTCCTCCGGGAACCGCGCGTGGCCGCCATTGCAGCTATCGACCATCGCTCGTCCTGGCTGCAAAAGACCACAGACCCGGCCCCCCCGCAAGGCTCGGGCCTGCATTTGCAATGGAGGCGGAAATGGTCGAAACTTCTGGGCAAAATGATCGGTGTGAGGAAACCCATGGCTTCGAACGACAAGACGATTCATGTGATCTGCGCGGGCGGCTTTCGCTCGGCCATGGAGAAGATTGCGCCTATTTTCTCGCAGACCACGGGCGTTTCCGTCACGCTCACCTTCGGCGCCCCCGCCAAAACGCGCGAGCTTGTGTGCGCGGGCGCTGGGTTTGACGCCGCAGTCGTCACCCTCGGCAGCCTGAACGACGAGGCCTCCGCGCAGCTGGACCCCGAAACCCGCTTCATCGTCGCCAAGAGCCCTGTTGGCATGGGGCTGCGGGCGGGGCTGGCGGCGCGGCCCATCGATACGGTCGAGGGTTTCGCCGATCTGATCCGCTCCTTGCCATCGGTTGGCCTCTCCGATCCCAAGGCGGGGACCAATCTGGGCATGGACATCATCGCCGCCGCGACGCGCCTCGGCTTTGGCGAGGACCTGAAAGCCCGCGTCCATTTCATTGAAGGGCCTGGCTCGGTGGTCTCGGCCGCCGTGGCCAAGGGCCATCCCGATGCGGTGATCACCCTTCTGAGCGAGATCATCACGGTGGAGGGCGTCACCTTCACCGGGATCATTCCGCAGGCCATGGGCCTTGGCACGCCCTTTGTGGCGGCGGCGGGCAAACAGGCGCAGGCGCCCGCACCCGCCCGGCAGTTGCTCGCCTTCCTGCGCGAGGAGCCGGCGCTTTCGCTCATGAAGGAGACGGGACTGGTCCGCGGCTAGCATCCTCCTTTTTCGCCCGTTCCGCTCTGGCTGGATCGAATGGGCGTCTCCGCGCGTTTCCTCAGTGGTTCGCCCTGACGGAGTTCGCTGATGGATCGCATCCTCCACCCCGAGACGCGCTTGCTGGTTTGCGATGGCCGCAAGGCCCTGTTCCTCCGCAACGGGGGGCCAGCAGGCAGGCCCGCCTTCGAGGTCGAGCAGGAGATGCACGACAAGGGCTCTTCCCATACGGCCGATCTGGGGACCGACGAGCCCGGGCGCCTCAAGAGCGCCTTCGGGCCGCGCAGCTCCATGGAGGGGACCGACTGGCATCAGGCGGCGGAGGACGCCTTCGTGCGCCGGGCCGTGGACGCCTTCACCGCCCTGTGCGACGCCCAGGACGTGCGCGAGGTGGTGCTGGTGGCGCCGCCCCGGGCGCTGGCCACCATTCGCAAGATCGCGGGCAAGAGCCTGCAAGAGCGGGTGGTCGGCGAGATCGACAAGGATCTCACGAAGCACCCGGTGCATGAGATCGAGAAGATCGTGAAGGGCTGAGCCCCGCCAGCTCCCTCGCGATCTCCGTCCATGGCCCCGCCAGCATGTCCGCCCCCATGAAGAGGGAGAGGTGCACCCCCGGCGCAACCCTTGCGCGCACCTTGGCGCGGGGGCAGAGGGCCTTCAGGGCGAGGGTCTGGGGCGGGGGGATCACCACGTCCCCCGCCGCCGCCAGCACGAAAATCGGCGCCGCGATGGCGCTGAGATCGCAGGGCTTGCCCAGGGCGCAAAAACAGCCCCGCGCCAGCCGGTTCTCCCGAAACAGCCACTCGGTGGCCTGCGCGAAGAAGGCGCCGGGCAGGGCGAGGGTGAAGCCGTTCCAGCGGTCGAAGGCCGCTTGCAGGGCCGGGGTTGGCTCCCGTTGAAGGGCCTCCCGGGCGGTCGTGTCGAGGCTGTCGCGGGTCCAGTGCATGCGTCGATGCTCCCCCGGCGCCAGCCCGCCGAAAGCCGACAGATAGCCGTGCAGCCAGAAGGAGGGCGTCGCCGCCACATTCGCCACGATCTGCGATGGCGCCGCCGCAAGATCGATGGGCGCCCCCGCCACGACCAGCGCCGCCGCCTTGGCGGGAAACCGCGCCGCATAGACCGCCGCCAGCCAGCCGCCCTGGCACAGCCCCACAAGGACCGCCCGCCCGCCCAGCTCGTCCACGGCCACGTTCAATTCCGCCAAATAGGAATCGATGGTCAGCAGCCGCATCTCCGCCGTGGCGGATTTCCAGCGGGTGAGGGCCACCGGCCCCGCAAGGTCCAGCACGGCCGCCAGACTGAACCCTTCGGCGAAATCCGCGATGGCCGCGTCATGCAGCGCGAAGGGCGCCACGATCAGCACCGGGATCCCCTTGCGGCCTCGGTCGACCGAGCGCCCGCGCAGCTCCAGAGTGGGCAGATCGAGCAGCACCGCGTCGAGCGTCGCGAAGGGCGGGGGCGCAGCCTCGATGGCGCAGGGCGCGCCGGACCAGAACCCCCAGGGCGCGAAGAGATCAGCCACGAAACCCCCTGTCTCCCAGACCCTCATTGTCGGGCGCGGGGGCGCGGTTTCAAGGCTGGGGAGGGCGGCGCCGGGCATCTTGCCAAACGCGCCCCATAGGGGCATATCAGGGCCAGCGCGGGTGTAGCTCAATGGTAGAGCAGCAGCCTTCCAAGCTGAATACCCGGGTTCGATTCCCGGTACCCGCTCCATACCTCCCATCCCCTTACTTCAGGCGAAACGCCGCCTGATCCTATCCGCCCACAGGCGCCGCCGGGCGCGCCTCGGCGCGGGATGGACTCAGGACAGGACTTTTGAGCACCGACCTCGCCACTGCTGCGTGAGGCGGGGGCGATTCGCGTAAAAGTTGTCGTATTCCATTGCGGCAACTTGGGTTTTCCGTCTCGGCGACGGTTGAAAGGCCCCTTGGCGAGGGGCGCCGGGGCGCTGCGAGCGCCCCCAAAAGCCCGCGCCCGGCGACTGTTCATGACTGCCCTCATCAGCGATAAAAATCTGATTTGATTCAGGAAAAATAAAACGTAAAAATTTTGTACACATTTGCTGCAAATTTTTTTGCAAAACTCTTGATTTCTCAGGCCTGAATGAAGACACTTGACCATGGCATTAAGCCTTGGCCCATTCGGGAGTTTTTTCCATGACCAAACACACCTCCGCCGCCGCTGCGGCCCTTTCCGTCCTGATCGCCTCGTCGGCCGCGATGGCCGGGTCGACTGCTGGAACCCCGTTTGACGTAACGATCACGGTCGACGCTGGTTGCAACATTACCACTGATCTTCTTCCCATCGACTGGGGTGGTGTCCAGGGCACTTTGGGAAAGCCGGGCCCTATCTCGCGGCCCGTCAGGGTCATTTGCACGAATGGCGCAACCTACGGGTTCCATCTGGAATCCCTTCCCGCCAATAACTATTCGAGTGGCAGCTTTAATATGTTAAACCAGAAGGATAATATAACGCTGCTTCCCTACACAGTAAGGGTCGGCTCTTCCACCGCTACTCCTCTGACCAACGTAGCGCCTGCAACGTTATCCAACAGTTCACAGGGAACTGAACAAACTTACACCTTCTATTTTGGGCTCTCCGACTGGGGACCGAAGTTCCCCTTGGGACTCTATAAAGACACGCTCACCCTGTACGTCGATTATTGATCATTATGTTCATGCCGCCGCGTTAGGGGATTTCCGTTGCGCGGCGGTCTTGTGTTGCTTAAGGCGGGGTAAGGAAGATGCGCCAGACACGAATGATCTGTTCGAGCATGATCTTACTTGCCCTGCTGATGGGCGGGAGCCGATCCGGTCTGGCGGGTACATTTTCAGGGAAGCCGTTTGACGTTAAACTCAACATAGAATTTACCCGCACCGTCACCTCACCTCCTGATTTTTCCTACGCTCCCGTTGCCCCCGATGAGTTTGGTGAGATGTTCGCCAAGGACTCTGCCTTTAACTTAAGGGACGTTTTGACCAAGCCGACGAGTTTCACCTGCAACGGTCCCGAAATCCATTTTGTCGAATTAATCGGTAAATATAATGAACAAGCAGTATACAATATCCAAAAATTCATGATGAGGACCAAGGGCGGTGATCCTGATAATAGGATTAAGTATCGTTTTGTTATCGGTTCCTCCGGAAATGGGGTCGGCGACATCAAGGGTGCCAGCGCCTGTTCCGCAAGGATGTTTGAAGCGGGCACGAACCAGATTTCCCTGACAACTCTGATTGACAATGGGTGGGACGCCAATCTTCCAATGCCGGATACATATACGGACCGCATCACTATCAAGATTGATTTGTGAATAATATACGCGCGCCGCTTTTTCTCGGCGCGCGGTTCTCTCGTAGCTCGATCTTATAAGCGTTGCGGTCTCGATTCAGTTTCTTTTTTAAGGGTTGAAAACCATGCGCCTTCATAGCATTTTTTCTTTCGTTTCATTCTTGCTATTCTCCAGCGTCGTGCAGGCCTCCAGTCTGTCGGTTTCGCCCATTCGGCTGGATGTGCCAGCGCCCTCCAGTTCCGCCTCCGTCACGCTGAGAAACGAGGCGGCTCTTCCCATCAATATCCAGATTCGCATCTTCAAATGGGTGTTGAAGAATGGCGTGGATTTTTATGAAGAGACCGAGGATGTCGTAGCGACTCCGCCTGTCGCTACGGTCCCGCCCGGCGGATCGGCGCTGGTGCGCATCGTACGCACTGGCGCCGCCCCCGTGGTCGGCGAGGAGCCCTATCGCCTGATTGTGGATGAAATCCCCGACGCCAACCGCGTCCGCAATGTCGGCGTCACCGTGGCCCTGCGCTACGCCATTCCAGTCTTCTTCCGCAATGGCGACGCGTCGCAACCTAAACTTGCCTGGTCCATCCGTACGGTGGGCGGCAAGCGCATGCTTGTCGCTACGAACGACGGAGACAAGAGCAGCCGCATCGCCAAATTGAGCCTCGACAAAACAGTGCTTTACGCTGGCCTCGCAGGCTATGTGCTCGGCCATTCCACGCGCATGTGGCCCTTGCCAGCCAAGGCGAGCGGCGCGCGCGTGACAGCCGAGAGCGACAATGGCCCGATTGATGCCGCTCTGTCGCGCTAGGCGCCTCGCGCTTCTGGCGCTTCTCTCCTCTGCGGGTCTCGACGGCGCCCTCGCCCAGGGCGCGTTGACGCCTATTCAGCCCGCGCCCCATCTCTTCACCGGGCCGCGCGAGTTGCAGCTTGTGGTGCTCGTGAATGGGGAGAACTCCGGCTTTTTCGAATCCTTCGTGCTGGATCCCCTGAGCAATCGCCTCTCGATCCGGCGCCGCGACCTCACGCAGGTCGGCGTGAGAACCCCCGATGGCCCGCCCGAAGAGCGTATCTTTGTCGATGAACTCCCGGGGAGCTTTCGCTACGACGCGGCCCAGCAGCGCATCGACTTCATCCTCACCGATGAGCAGCGCCTGCCGCGCGTCTACAACGCCCTTGGCGAAAGGGAGAGGCCCGCGCCCCAGGCCAATATCGGCGCCGTGGTCAATTATTCCGTGCTCGGCGGCAGCGTGCGCGACCGCACCACAGGCGTCACCACCTTCAACGACACCAATGTGATGTTCGACGCCCGCGCCTTCAGCCAATGGGGCGTGCTGACCCAGACCGGCCTCGTGGGCGGCAATTATTTCAATCAGAACACCTATTCCAACAACAACCAGCGGTATCGTCGTTACGACAGCTCCTATGTCTACGCCGATCCCGACTCGACCCTGACCTGGCGGCTGGGCGACACCATGTCCGGCGGCACGGCCTGGTCGCGCCCCATCCGCATGGCCGGCGCGCAGGTCATGCGCGATTTCACCCTGCGGTCGGACATCGTCACCCGCCCCATGCCCTCCATCTCCGGCACGGCCGCGGCGCCCTCCACCGTGGATGTGCTGGTCAACGGGATCCGCACCTATTCGCAAAATGTGAGCGCCGGGCCCTATAGCATCACCAACCTGCCGATCATCGCCGCAGGCGGCAATGCGCAGGTGGTGATCCGCGACGCCACGGGCCGCGTGGTGGAGCAGAGCCTCTCCCTCTTCAACCCCGCGCGCATGCTGGCCATGGGCCTCAGCGATTACTCCCTGGAGAGCGGCTGGGCGCGGCGCAGCTATGGAACGACCTCCGACGGCTATGACCGCCGCCCCGTTTTCTCCGGCACCTATCGCTATGGCCTGAATGAGTGGATGACCCTCGAAAGCCATGCGGAAGGTGGGGCGGGCCTCGTCAACGCGGGCGCGGGCGTCATCACGGGGCTGGGCGCCCTGGGCACGCTCAATCTGGCGGCCACGGGCAGCCATTCCCCCTATGGAACCGGCGGGCAGGGCTATGCGGATTGGCAGACCTATGTGGGGCGCATGTCTTTCAGCCTCGGCGCCCAGCGCAGCTTCGGCAATTACGATGATCTGGCCTCCGTGACCGCGCGGCTCTGGCAGGAGGCGCAGTATAATCCCTGGCAGCTCAACGACCCCGTCGTCCTCGCCAAACCTTTGACCTATCTCAACGTGCGCCCGCCCCGCGCGATTGATCGCGCCTCCGTGGGCTTTCCCCTGTTCGATGACCGCTCCAGCGTGAGCCTTGGCCTGGTGCATCTGCAGCAACAGGACGGCACGACCTCCAGGCTGGTGACGGCGACGGTGTCGCGCAGCTTCCCCTGGATTCAGGCGACCTTCTACGCCAGCGCCTATGCGGACCGGGGAACGAACAAGAGCCTGGGCCTCTCCGCAGGCCTCTCCTTCCCGATCATGGATGGCGTCTATGGCTCGGTGGGCACGAATTCCAGCAAGACTTCAAGCGGCGCCCTCACCGCCGATCTCAGCAAATCACAACCCCAGGTCGATGGCTCCTGGGGCGCGCGCCTGCGCGGGGGCGTGGGACAGAACACCTTTGGTCAGGCCAATGTCAGCTATCGCTCGGGCTACGGGCAGGTGCAGGGGTCCGTGATTCAGGATCGCTTCAGCACGCTTGCGACCGCGCAGGTCGATGGCTCCGTGGCGGTGATGGGCGGCGGCGTGTTCGTCGGCAACCGCGTGGACTCCGCCTTCGCGGTGGTGGACGCCGGCGCTTCCGACGTCACCGTGACCCAGGACAACCGCGCCATCGGCAAGACCAATTTCATGGGCAAGTTCCTGGTGCCGAACCTGCGCCCCTGGGAGCGCAACAGCATCGGCATCGACCCCGAGGGCCAGTCCGTGAATTTCGACGCGGCGAAGGTTGCGGAGGTGGCCGCGCCGCGCGGCAAGAGCGGCGTCTACGTGAATTTCGGCGGTCGCGCCAATGTGATCTCGGGCGTCGTGGTCTTCGTGGGCGCGGACGGCAAGGCGTTGCAGGCGGGCTACAAGGGTCATCTGGAAGGCAAGAGCGACACCTTCCTCGTGGGCCACGACGGACGCGCCTATGTGAAGGATCTGGAGGCCAGCAACGTGGCGATCATCGACATGCTCGACAGGGAATGCCGCGCGAGTTTCGCTTTCACGCCGGAGCCGGGTCGTCAGGGAATCGTGCGGGGAGTGATTTGCCAATGATGCGCCGATGGCTGTTATGGGCGCTGCTGCTGCCGCTGTTCTGCGCCGGGTTTGGCGCGGGGGCGCGGGCGCAGACGTCGTCGCCCTCCTGCTTGGTCGACTATTCCGATATCAATTTTGGCGACAACATCGATATCCTCTCCAACGCCGCTATTGCGGGGGTCGGCAACGTGACTGTTCAGTGCTTTGGTCTTAACGCCGGACAATTGGCGCGCGTGTGCATGGGAATGAACCCGGCGGCGTTCGCTCCTAACATGGTGAACCAGGTCGATAACGTTTCACAGCTTTATTACGACATCTTCACTGACGCTCAACATACCCAGCTCTGGTACAGCCAACTAAAGAAAAGACCTTTCGTGGATGTCGCTTGGACGAAGCCGACCGCGACCATCCCTTTTTACGGCCTCATTCGCAGCGGTCAATCGACGTCCCCGGTCGGGCAATATGCCGACTTGGTAAAGCCGCCTTTTCGGTTTTTTGTTTATTCGAGCTCGGCCACTCCACCAGGTTGCGACGCCAGTGGCTATGATGGCCCTTTGGTTACGCTCACCGTAAGAGCCAAGATCACCCCCAATTGCACATTCACATCCCAGCCCAAGGCTATGGATTTCAAAGATCCGAGCGGTCTGACCACCGTGATCAGGAACGACCTCTTCGCAACAACAGATCTGATCTTCTCTTGCACCACGAGTGCGCCTTATTCCGTCGGCCTCAGTCCCGGGAATCATAATCCGAGCGGGGGCGCTACGACGCGGCGCATGTGCAGGATTGGCGACGAGGTCAATTGCATCACCTATGGCCTTTATGCCGATGCTGCTTATGGCATGCCCTGGGGTTCCACCGACCCCTTGGCCTCCGGCTCCAACAGCAAGCCGCGCAAAGCCTCATCCTCCGGCGAGAAGATCACAGTTTACGGCAAGATGCCCACGCCCGATATATCGCCTGCGCCGGGCTATTATAGCGACCAGATCACCGTCACCGTGAACTTCTGAGGGGCTGTCGCCGCCGCCCCTCACCCCTTCGCCCGCGTATCCTCCAGCAACCGCATGCAGGCATAGACCGCCGCAATGGCCGGGGTGGCGACCTCGGCCACTGCGCCCAGCTCAAGGATCGAGCCCACCAGCGCATCCACCTCCGTGGCGCGGCCGGCCTCCACATCCTGCAACATGCTCGTCTTGTGCTCGCCCACCGCCTGCGCGCCCGCGATGCGTTTTTCGAGGGGGATGCGGAAACGGATGCCCAGTTTCTCGCCCACGGCCTGCGCCTCGCGCATCATGTCGGCGGCGAGCGCGCGGCCTTGGGGATGCGTGCAGATGCCAGCCAGGGTGGCGCCGGTGAGGGCGCTGATGGGGTTGAAGCTCATGTTGCCCCAGAGCTTGGTCCAGATCTCGGCCCTGATGTCGCTCACCACAGGCGCCTTGAAGCCCGCCGGCGTGAAGATGCGCGAGACCTCCTGAATGCGTGGGGTGGCGCTGTTGTCGAGCTCCGCCAGCGAAAACCGATTGCCCTCGACCAGGCGGATGACGCCTGGCGCCGCGATCTCCGCCGCCGGATAGACCACCGAGCCGATGACCTGCTCAACTGGCAGATGCTGCGCGATGATCCCGCCGGGGTCCACGGACTCCAGGCCGCGCCCCTCGTGTGGCCCGCCGTGCTTGTGGAAATACCACCAGGGAACGCCGTTTTGCATGGTCAGCACCAGCGCGCCCGCCCGGGCGAGGCGCCCCACATCGGCGGCGATGGGGGTGAGCTGGTGAGCCTTCACCGCCAGCACCACGAGGTCGTGGGGCTCAAGGCTGGCGAGATCGCTGGCGACCTCCACGGGGCCGGTGATCGCGCCCTCTTCGGTGATCAGCCGCAGGCCATTTGCGGCGATGGCGCGCAGATGCTCGCCCCGCGCCACAACCGTGACGCGCTCGCCGTTGGCGGCCAGACGCGCCGCCAGCAGGCCGCCGATGGCGCCCGCGCCAATGAT
>CANGTC010000004.1 GCA_947456505.1 Beijerinckiaceae bacterium | reverse complement strand
TCTTGCACTGGGTGATCGGGTGATATGAGCAGTGCGTCATATCCTCCTCGCGGGTCCAGATCAGCTTGACCGGCGTGCCGGGCATCTGCTTGGCGATCTGCACCGCCTGACGCACGAAGTCCGTGCGGCCGCGACGGCCAAAGCCGCCACCCAGCTCGGTCTTGATGACGTCGCACTTGGGCGCGGGAAGGCCAGAGGTGGCAATCACCTCGGCGAGGGCCGCCTCCGCGTTCTGGGTGGGCGCCCAGACCTTGCACTCATTCTCGGTCCACACCGCCGTCGCGTTCATCGGCTCCATGCAGGCGTGGTTCTGGAACGGATAGGCGTAGGTCGCCTCGATCTTGCGCGCAGCGCCCGCGATGGCGGCGGACGCATCGCCCTGCTTGTTGCCGATGAAGGCCTTTTCAGCCGTCAGGCCTTCCTTCAGGAACTCAGCGATGGACGCGCTGGACACATTGGCGTTGGGGCCAAGATCCCATTCGATGGGCAAGGCGTAGCAGGCCTGCTTGGCGTTCCAGAAGGTGTCCGCGACCACGGCCACGCCGGAGTCGCCCACAGCGACGACTTTCTTGACGCCGCGCATGCCCTCGACCTTGGCGGCGTCGAAGCTCTTCACCTTGCCGCCATTGACCGGGCAATCGCGCACCGAGGCGATCAGCATGCCAGGCAACTTGGTGTCGATGCCGAACATGTGCCGTCCGGTGACCTTGTTGCGGGTGTCGAAGCGCTTTGGCGACTTGCCAGCGATCTTCCACTCCCGGGGGTTCTTGAGCTTGATCTCCTTGGGGGGCTCAAGCTTGGCGGCAGCTTCGGCCACCTTGCCGAAGGTCGTCTTCTTGCCGGACTTCTTGTGAGTTATGATGCTGTTGGCGGCGGTAACTTCCTCGACAGGAACCTTCCACTCGTTGGCGGCGGCCTGCACGAGCATCATGCGCGCGGCGGCGCCGCCCTTGCAGACATATTCCTGCGAGCTGCGGATGGCCTGGCTGCCGGTGGAGTTCATGGCGCCCCAGACGCGCTTGCGCGCCACGTTCTGGCCTGGCGTGGGATACTCGGTGGTGACCTTGTTCCAGTCACACTCGAGCTCTTCGGCCACCAACTGGGCGAGGCCCGTCAGCGAGCCCTGCCCCATGTCCGGACGCACGACGCGGATGACCACGCTGTCATCCGGCTTCACCACGACCCAGGCGTTGACCTCGGGGACCGCGTCGGCAGCCATGGCTTCGGACGCGATGGTGTTGAAGCCGAGCGAGAACCCGCCACCGGCCGCAGCTACGCCGACCAGGAAGGAGCGACGATCGAATTTTGGCATATCATTCATGACGATCCCTCCCTCAGGCCTTGACGGCGGCGTGGATAGCTTCGCGCACCTGCTGATAGGTGCCGCAGCGGCAGATATTGGTGATGGCGGAGCTGATGTCGTCATCGGTCGGCTTGGGGTTGCTCTTGAGCAAGGCGGTGACCGCCATGACCATGCCGCTCTGGCAGTAGCCGCACTGGGGAACCTCGTTATCGACCCAGGCCTTCTGAACCTTGTTCAGAACGTCGCCATTGGCGAGGCCCTCAATGGTCGTGATCTTCTTGCCCTGAACGGAGCTCACGGGAACCGAGCAGGAGCGCGTCGCGACGCCTTCCACATGGACCGTGCAGCAGCCGCACTGGGCGATGCCGCAGCCATATTTCGTGCCTGTGAGGCCTATGCTGTCGCGGATCACCCAAAGCAGGGGCGTGCGCGGGTCCACATCCGCCTGATAGGATTTCCCGTTGATATTCAGTGTCGCCATTTCCGATCCCTCCGTCGCGCCAAAGTCGCGGTTACTTTTCTACCTAAAACCGATCTCGTATCGCCCGAGTCATGGCGGAGATCATTACGAACAAGTATTCGCGCTGTAAACAAAAGCTCGTCAATGTTTCACACGCGAACGACATAAAAGGCTCAGGTCAAGCGTTAACCCAAGATCGCCAAAATGGGAAATGAAAAAATATTGAACGTCATGCCCGGATCCAGATCCTGAAGAAGCGCAGGCCCCCCCTCAGCACCGCGCATCATGGCTCCAACTCCTCCCCATTCTTCACCTACATGGCGAGGAACAACCATAAGGCAAGGTCCCCGCCGCCCCCGAACGCAACAAGGGATCTGACTTGCAATGCGTAGATGTTCTTATTATGTTCTCAAACCAAATCGGCGAATCCCATCAGCAATTCAGGGTCCCAGATGGCTGACCAAATCGTCATCACCGAGAAAACCAGCCAGGCGAAGGACGTGAGGGCCGCCGTCGGGTCCCGATATGGCGACATTCTACCCGCCGAAGGCCATCTGCTGGATCTGGAAGAGCCCGAGGACGCCGTGCCCGAATGGAAGCGCTGGTCGCCCATTCTGCTGCGCCCTGAGGGCCTCTACGCCACCAAGCCCGCTGATGGAGGAAACAAGGCCTCCAAACTCAAGGCGATCCGCGAGGCGCTTCGAACCGCCAAAGTCGT
This sequence comes from Beijerinckiaceae bacterium, assembly GCA_947456505.1. GTDB lineage: Bacteria > Pseudomonadota > Alphaproteobacteria > Rhizobiales > Beijerinckiaceae > Terripilifer. The sequence goes on along the minus strand of CANGTC010000004.1, from coordinate 67,296 downwards.
CTGGCTCGCCACTGACTGCGACCGCGAGGGGCAACTGATTGGCCAGGAGATCCTGGAGCACTACAGATACGGGGGCGAGGTTCGGCGGGTCCTCTTCACCGCACAAGACCCTCAGACGATCCGGGACGCCTTCGGGCGGGCGAGGCCAAACGCCGAATATGCGCAACTCTATGCGGCGGCCGTCGCCCGGCGCCAGTCGGACCAGATTTACAACCTCTCCCTGACCCGCACGGCGACCGTCATTCTGGGCCAGGGCGCGCGCGGCGTCATAGGGGTCGGTCGGGTCAAGACGCCCACCCTGGCCATTGCGTGCAAGCGGGAGCTGGAGATCCGCGACTTCGTCCCCGTGACCTATTTTGAGGTGGTCGCCACCGCCAGGGTCGAGGCGGGCTCGTTCAAGATGCGCCATGCGCCGCAGGAACGAATCCTCAAACGCGCGGACGCCGATGCGATCATGAAGGCCGCCGAGGGTTTCAGGGGTCCGCTGGGCGTGCGCGTCGAGGACAAGAAACAAGGGCCGCCCAAGCTTCACGATCTCCCCTCGCTGCAAAAGCTCTGTGCTTCCCGGTTTGGCTGGTCGGCGGCCAAGACCTTGGAGATCGCCCAACAGCTCTATGACGGCCAGGGCAAGAAGATCATCACCTATCCCCGCGCCGAGGTGCGCTATCTGCCTGAAAACCTGATCCCGGATGCGCCAAAGATCGTCGCGGGTCTACAGGTGGGCCAATCGTTCAAGCAAATCCCCATGCCTGCGCCGCTCGTGATCCGCAAGGGCGCCCATGGATCCTTCCATGACAAGGGCCTCGAGGGCGCCAGCCATCACGCGGTCATCCCCAACGTCAACACGGTGGACAACCTTCGGGAGGTCTGGCCAAGGCTCTCGCTCGACGAGAAGAAGCTTTTTGATGTGATCGCACGGGCCTATCTGGCCTCGCTCATGCCGGACTTTCGCTATCGGCAGACGACGGCGACGCTGGATGTGGCGGGCTTCCCGTTCAGGGCCTCCGGGCGTCAACCCATCGATCTGGGCTGGCGCGCCGCCTTCCCGGAATGGACGCCGGCCGATGAAAAGGGCGATGACGCCCAGCTGCTCCCTGCGATGAAGAATGGTGAGACCGCCGAACTGGCGAACCCGGAAATTGAAGACAAGGAAACCCGCCCTCCGCCGCGTTACAACGAGGGCACGCTGATCGAGGCCATGCAGAACGCCTGGCGGTTCGTCGAGGATGAGCACCTGCGCGAGCGCCTGAAAGAGGCCAAGGGCATAGGCACGCCCGCAACTCGGGCGGAAATCATTGGCGGACTGAAGCGACAGGGCTTTTTGACGGCGCAGGGAAAAAACATCGTCCCTACGGACACCGGGCTGAAACTGTTTGGCGTTCTCAGGGAAGCTGACCCGGCTCTGGTCGACCCGGGCGTGACGGCGCAGCTTGAATGCCTGCTCGACGAAGTCGTGATCGGCAAGCAGCAGATGGTCGGCGCCATTGATGCTGTGTGCGACGTGGCCGAACGCATCATTGGCAAGCTGAAGAACGGGGCGCCTGGCGGCGGGGCGCCCCTGCTTGGGCCAGGCGCCAGCGGGTCCGGCGGCGCACGTCCGCCAACGCCCGCCATGAAGCGTTACGCCCTCTCTCTTGCGCGCCAGAAGCGCATCAGCCTACCGGCGGGCTATGCGACGTCCGGGGCCATATGCAAGGCGTTTCTGCAGGAACATGCTCCAGCGAAATCTGCCGAGGCCGCTGTCGGCGCCCGGTCGCCATCGCCAGGCATCCCCGACGACATGGAGCCGCAGGGGCGTAGGACGTCCGCCAAGGCGCGCGTCAGGCGGGCAGGCAAGCCCGCGAAGGCGACCGTGGAGGCCGCAGGCGTCCCCGCCAGGCGCAAACGCAAGCCAAAGGCTGCGCCGGCCTCAAAGGCTTGTGTTGAAGGGGCGGCGTCACCCAATCCCGCAGCGGGAAACACGCCGCTGCGGATCCCCTATGGCAACAAGGAGATCGCGCAAAAACTTGGCGCGCGCTACGCCGCAGGCGGCTGGTATGCGCCGCCCGGCGTCGATCTCGGCGCCTTCAGCGCTCAGGGATGGCTCTAGCCATCCGAAAGACGAAGGCGCCGACTCGGGATCGGTGTTATTTTTTGACGCCGTGGATCACGTCATAGACGTTGCAGGCGATGCCCGTCGCCTCATAGCCGTCATGACCCGTCGCTTGCCCGATGGCGAACATCTGCTGGGCGAGGCTGACGAAGGGCATGGGCGCCTCCATCTCGCGCGCCATGTCGAGGCCGAAGCCCACGTCCTTGGGCATCCAGGACTTGCGCGGCTTGTAGTTCCCGCTCACCACCACGTCCATGATGCGCCGGACCGCCTCCGACTCCTGTTGGGAATTCTGCAGAATGGTCCGGAAGGTGGCCGCATCGACGCCGCCCTTCTTGAGCAGCCAGCAGACCTCGATGAGGCTCATGTGCTGAACCGCCGCCAACATGGCCATGGCGTTTTTCACGAGCTTGGCGTTGCCGAGCTCGCCCACGTGAAGGATCGCCTTGCCCATGGGCTTCAAGATCGGGAGATGCTCGTCGAACAAGGCCTTGTCTCCGGACAGCCAGAGCGCCAACTGACCGGCCGCCGCCACCTCCTCCACGCCACCGGCGGACGCGTCCAGGATAGCCCAGCCCTTCCTGGTGAGCTGCTCGCTGACCCCGACGATGGTCTCCTTGTCGATACTGCTGAAGTCGATCCACACCTTCGCGCCGGTCGTCGCCTCGCCAAGACCGCCTGCGCCCAGGCCCACCGCTCTGACAGCCTCATTATGGGGCAGCATCGAGAGCACGATTTCGCAGGACTCGGCCACGGCTTTGGGCGTGTCCATGAACTGCGCGCCCTGAGCCTCGAGGCCCTTGGCCTGCTCGCGTCTGAGATCGGTCACGACCAGGCGATAACCCGCCTTGATCAGATTGGCCGCCATGCCGACGCCCATGCCGCCAGTGCCGATGAAACCCAGGGTCTTCATGTCTCAAACTCCATTGATGGTTGCGCTTCTCGGCCCATGCCATGCCACGAGCCAGCCGAATCACCGGCGACTGTATCATGAGCGCCTGACGCGGACGGCGAGCGGTTCAGCCCGCTAGGACAAACCCATCGCTTCCTCAAAAGCCCGCCGGACTTCTGGGGGTTGGCCATAATTGAAGATAAAATCCTTCAGACTGCGCGAGAGCAGCGGATCATCCTTCATATTCTGAAGGGTCAGACCCTTGCCCAATTTGAGGGAGCCGTTCGGCAGGACCACATTCTTGCTCCGCGCGGGATCGCGGATCAGCCCCTTGGGATCCTCGCCGCGCTGCACAGCCTCGACATCGTCGAACAATTGTTTCCGGATCATCGAAATGCCCCGATCGCTGGCGCCCAGATGCTCCTTGGTGCGGTCAGCGATCGCTCCCTGCCCCACCCAGGCGATGATGTCCTGATTGATGATGTGGCTCGAGATCCAGCGGCCGGTCTGCGGGTCCTTGATAGGGCTTTCCCAGGAGGGAATGACCGACTGTTCATAGGGCTCGCGCTCCACGGGAACGCGGTTGTAGGCCCAGACCACGCTCAGCATGTTCTCATCATCGATGGGCACGCGCCATTCGAAATGATCACCCAGATAGAATCCGTTCGGCCACAGACAGACGCGGCCGATGGTCCACATGGGATGATCCTCGCCCTGAGCCTGTGTGATGCGCTTGTAGACGAAGCCGAACTCGAACTCCTCGAAATGCACCTTCAGGTGGGATGGCGCATAGGGACCCAGGGCGCCTTTCAAACGCGTGCTCCAATTGGCGTGCATCCATTCAAAATGCACGGGATCAATCGAATTTTCCTGCGCCTGCACCCAATTGCAGGGCACATGGGAGAAGACGATCTGCCTGAACCCGTTGGTCCAGTTGAACGCTTCCCAATCCGGGCATTGCGGGGCCGGCGAGGGACCCAGATAGGCCCACAGAAGGCCGCCCCTTTCCTCCACCGGATAGGCGGTGATCTTGACCTTCTCCCGGAAACGCGCCTCGGGCCGCGCCACATCTTCATAGGGTTGGCTGACGCAGGCGCCGGTCTCGTCGAATTGCCATCCATGGTAATTGCAACGCAGACCGCATTCCTCGACGAAACCATAGGAAAGATCGGCGCGGCGATGGGGACAATGCTTGTCGACGAGGCCATAGACGCCCCTGAGGTCCTTGTAGAGAACGAGGTCCTCGCCCAGAATGCGTACGGGGCGAACGGGATCGCGGGCCAACTGGTCGGCTGCGGCGATGGGATGCCAATAGCGACGCAGGGTCTCGCCCATCGGCGTGCCCTTCCCGGTCTGGGTGAGCAATGTATTTTTCGCCTTGCCGAGCATGAAGAGCCCCCCTTGATCCAGTGGTGAGATTTTGCGGGCATAATACGCACTGGAATGGTCAGCACAACCCACGGACGTCAAATCGCAATCTCCGACAAGCCTCCTTCGCCGCCACGTTGACCGCAGCGCGGGATTGTCTAGAATCGGTCAGTCGACTGGGCTGCGCGCGCATCAGGAAATCGTCGCCGCCTTCAAGCAACGCAATACCCAGGACGCGGAGGCCGCCTTGCGCGCCCCAATCCGCGCTTCCCGGCGCCTCGCCGGGCAATCTCCAAGGAGCACCCCCGCCATGCGGCACACCACGCGCCTGAAAACCTTGCTGGCGGAGCGCCGGGCGCTGACCCTGCCGGGCGCCGCCAACGCCATGTTCGCCCGCGTGATCGAAGAGCAGGGCTTCGAGGCTTGCTATGTCACGGGCGCGGGCGTCGCCAACATGCATCTGGGCGCCCCTGACATCGGTCTTACGACCCTGACGGAAATAGCCAATGTGCTGGCCCCCATCGCCGACGCGGTGAACCTGCCGCTGCTGGTCGATGCTGACACGGGCTTTGGCAACGGCCTCAACATGGCGCGCACGGTGCGGGTGCTGGAGCGAGCGGGCGCGGCGGGCCTGCAGATCGAGGATCAGGTTTTCCCAAAGCGCTGCGGCCATTTTGCAGGCAAGGATGTGATTTCCTGCGCCGAAATGGTCTCCAAGATCAAGGCGGCGGTGGATGCGCGGCGCGATGGCGATCTGCAGATCGTCGCGCGCACGGACGCAAGGGCCGTCGAGGGGTTCAACGCCGCCATGGACCGCGCCCACGCCTTTATCGAGGCGGGGGCGGACGTGCTTTTCGTGGAGGCGCCGGTCTCGCTGGAGGAGATGGAACGCATCGCAAGGGATCTGCCTGTCCCGCAGATCGCCAATATCGTCTTTGGCGGCAAGACGCCGGACCCCGGCCGCGCAAGGCTGAAAGAGATGGGCTTCGCCGGGGTCCTCTACGCCAACGCCCTTCTGCAGGCGGCGCTGCGAACCTCCTACGAGGTGCTGGAATCCCTGCGCGAGACCGGCTCGCTGGATGCGGTGGCCCACAGGCTCGCAAGTTTCGAAGAGCGGCAACGCTCGGTCGCCAAACCCCATTGGGATGCAATGGAGGCCAGATACAAGGTGGAGGCAGGCGAATAAGGCCAAAGCTGATTAGCGCAAATGCGTCGGGGCAAGCGCGCCAGAGCCGCGCGGTTGCCTGCCTGAGGCATCTGATCTAAAAAAGAAATCCGCCTATAGACATCGGCGTCTTCCAGCCTCACGCTAGTCCCTGCCCTCGTTCACGAACGGTGCCGCTTGCCCTGCCAGATCTGTCGCGCCCCCACGCGGGTCGTTTTGACCAAGGAGCAGAATATCTCCTGCGGCGACTATTTCGAGGAACGGCGGCTCTATCCGGAGGATCGCGGCGCGCTTCGATTGATGGAGTGCGAGTCCTGCGGCTTCGCCCGCTTCGACGACATGGATCGCTGGAGCGCGGAGGAGTTCCAAACGCGCATCTACAATGCCGATTATCATCTGTGCGATCCGCCATTTCTGGGTGCGCGGCCACGCAAGCTCGCGGCCTGGCTGGCCTCGGCCCTGCCGCCCCAAAGGCTCGTCGATTATGGCGGCGGCGAGGGCATGATGGCGGAACTGTTGCGCGCCCGAAGGTTCGACGCCGTTAGTTTTGATCCCTTCTATGGCGACGAGGCCGCGCCTCTTGGCGCCTCTCCTGTCGTCACCGCCTTTGAGGTGGTCGAGCATGCGCCAGATCAGCGCGGGTTGTTCCGGACCCTGATGGAGCTTTGCGCGCCGTCGGGGATCATCATCTTCTCCACCCTCCTGAAGCCCGCCCGGCTTCAGGGAGACTGGTGGTATGCCTGCGCGCGCAACGGGCACGTCTCGCTTCACAGCGACGAAAGCCTGCGATTGCTGATGGCTGAATTCGGACTATCCTTTCTTTCGCTATCCGCCGAGATGCATGTCGCGGCGCGCGATCCCCGCCTGCTTGAGGTCACAGCCACTTGGCCCACCATCGCGGTCAACGATGCGCCAAGCGCCGCCTATGCAGCTCTTTGACCATCGGTCGGCTCACCGCCTGTAAGCCGCCGCCGGATGCCCGCTGTGGATCCGGTTCCCTGCGCCGAAGAGCTTCTCGCGGAAAGCGCCTTCCCGATAGGCGGTCTTGTAGACGCCGCGATTTTGCAATTCCGGCACGATGAGATCAGCAAAATCGACAAGATGTTGCGGCTCGCCTGAGCGATGCAGGTTGAAGCCGTCGATATCGGCCTCCTCCATCCAGGATTGCATCTCGTCTGCGATCTCCACCGGAGAGCCTACAAGGAAACATTCACGCCCGACCTGCGGGCCGAATTTGACGATGTCGCGCAGGCGATCAAGCGACTTGTCTTCCTTCAGCAGATATTCGACGATTCCCTGCATGCCGTTATTGCCCACGCGCGGCCCAAGCTGCCTGGAAAGATCCATGCCGGAGAACCCGGAATAGAGCGCCAGCATGCCCTCGGCGTCCACATGGCGGGACAACATTTCATGCCGGTCGCGCGCTTCCGCCGAGGTCAGCCCGGTGATGATCGTGGCCATCATAACGAATTTGATCTGCGTGGGATCACGCCCCATGGCGCGCGCGCTTTCCCTGATTTCGCGCACCCTTTCACGGGTCTGGGCTTTAGGGAGGCCTGACAGGAAAATGCATTCGGCGTGTTTGGCGGCGAAGGCGCGCCCACGCTCCGACCCCCCGGCCTGATAGATCACCGGCGTGCGCTGCGGCGAGGGCTCGCACATATGCACGCCCCGCAGGTTGAAATGCTTGCCCTCGTGGCGCACCTCATGAACCATGTCGCCTCTCGCGAAGATGCGGTTCGCGGCGTCCCGCACGACCGAGCCATCCTCCCAACTGCCTTCCCAGAGCTTGTAGACGACCTCCATATATTCATCCGCCAGATCGTAGCGCTCATCATGGGCCAGATTGGTCTCCATGCCCATGGCGCGCGCCGCGCTGTCCTGAAACCCCGTGACCACATTCCAGCTCACGCGCCCATTGGTCAGGTGATCAAGAGTCGAAAATCGGCGCGCCAGCAGATAGGGCTGCTCGAAGGTGAGATTGGCGGTGACGCCGAAGCCCACATGTTTCGTCGCATGGGACATGCTGGGGATCAGCAAGAGGGGATCGTTCATGGGAAACATGGCGGCGCGCTCGATGGTGGCCCGTGGGCCGCCTTGATAAACGTCATAGACGCCATTGGTGTCCGCGAAGAAAATCGAGTCGAACAGACCGCCCTCGGCGATCTCAGCAATCTTGATCCAGTAATCGAGGCTGGTGTAGCGCAGAGCCTCGCTGCCCGGCGCGCTCCACAGGCCGATCCAATTCTGCCCGGGGGAGTTCGAGAAGAACGCGTTGACGGAGATTTCCTTCTTCGCCTGTCCCGTCATGGATCGACCTCCCTCGCCAAGCGCCATCCTTCTTTTGTGCGAAACTGCCTCGACCCGGGAAATTTGACAAGGTGGCGACTGTTTTGCGCCCGCCCTTGACGCGTTCCGGCAATGCGCTAACATCTCAGCAAAAGTCGCGGAAATTGCGACGATACGGGAGGGATGACATGCGGATCCATCGAGATCGCCGACAGGTGTTGCTGGGCGCCGGCGCGCTGGCTTTGAGCCCACTGGCGGCCCGCGCGCAGCAGGCGAGCGGAGCCCCCTACAAGATTGGCGTCACCTATCCGCTCAGCGGCCCGCAGGGCGCATGGGGGCAATTGATTGTGCCCGCCATCGAAATCGCCGTCGCCCACGCCAATGCGGCGGGCGGCGTCAACGGACGGCCTCTGGCCCTCGTGGTCGAGGACAGCAAGGGCAATCCCGAGGCGGCCGTCTCGGCCATGCGCAAGGTGGTGCAGGTCGACGGCGTGCAGGCCATTCTCACCATCTTCACCAATGTGGTCAGCGCGCAGATGCCGCTGGCGCAGCAGTTCAAGGTGCCCCTGCTCAGCCCCGTGGAGGCGCCGGGCCTCACCGCCAAGAGCGACCATTGGGTCTTCGCCCATTCCTCGCTGCTGTCGCGCAACCTGCCGTTGCTGGAGCAACGCTGGAAGAACAAGGGCGTGAAGCGCATCTTCGGCTTCTATCCCAACACCCCCATCGCGCCCTATGGCTCTGGTCTCATCCAGGCCGCCGCCGACCGGATTGGCGCCGTCCATGAGAATGTGCTGTTCAAACTCGGCGACAGCGATTTCCGCTCCCTGATCATCCGCGCCAAGGCCTTCAACCCCGACGCCATCATGATCTGGGGCCACGGCACGCCCGACGAAGGCGTGATCATGAAACAGGCGCGCGAGCTTGGCGTCACTACGCAGATGTACAACGGCAGCGCGACGCCAACCGTGAAGAGCTATCGCGAGGCCGCAGGCAAGGCCATGGATGGGCTGATCTATTCCGGCTTCAAATATGACCGGACCTCCGCCAAGCGCCTGATTGACGATTACAAGGCCAAACTTGGTTTCGAGCCCGATTTCGCGGCTCTTGAGGTCTATGACATGATCAACATGGTCGCAGCCGGCATCAAGGCCAACGGCTACGATGGCGAAGGCATCCGCAAACACATCGCCAGCCTGAAGGATTTCAAGAGCGTCGGCGGCGGCCTCGTCAGCATGGATGCGGACGGGCAGACCGAGAACCCGGTGGGTCTCTATCTGGTGAAGGACGGCGACAAGGGCGTATTCGAGGAAATTCAGCCCTGATGGCCGCTCTGGCTGGCGGCGGACGTCCGACATGTTGAGCATCGCGCAGGTCCTCACCAGCGGGCTTGGGCTCGCCGGGTATTACGCCCTCGTCGCGGTTGGCTTTGCGCTGATCTTCGCGACGCTGCGCATCTTCCACATCGCCCATGGGACCGTGTTCATCGTCGGCGGCTACGCCTTCTTCGCCCTGCATCGCCTTGCGGGAGTCAATCTGCTTGTAGCGGCCGCCGCAGCCATCGGGATTGCAGGGCTCTTGGGCCTCGCCATCGACAAGGTCGTCTATGGCCCCGTGCTGAAGCGCGGGGGGGGATGTTCAGCGTGTTCATCGCCTCGCTGGGCGTGGCGCTGATTTTCGAGGCGGGCTTTCTGGTCTGGACGAAGGGCGTCATCTCCGTGGCGCGCACGGGACTGCTGGATATTTTCATTCTGGGCGACGTGGTCTTTCGCTATCTGGATTTCGTCATCCTCGCCATCGTGGCGCTGGCCTATGGCGCCCTGTGGCTCTGGTTCCACCGCACCAACACGGGCCTCGAGGTGCGCGGCCTCACCGACAACGCTGACCTCTCCGCCATTGTCGGCGTCGATGTGGCGCGCACACGCAACGCCATCTTTCTGGTCGCCTCCATGCTGGCGGGGCTGGCGGGCGTGCTCACAGCCTGGGATACGGGGGTCGCGCCCTCCAGCGGGTTCCAGACCATCTTCATCGGCGTCGTCGCCGTCATACTGGGGGGCACGCGCAACCTCCTGCTGGGCACCGCCCTTGGCGCGACCTGCCTTGGCCTGCTCACCGCCTTCGCCGGGTTCTTCTTTCCCGAGTGGATCAGTTTCAGCATCTTCCTGATCATGATCGTGCTGATCGTGTTCAGGCCACAGGGGATACTGGGCTGACATGGATCACCTCTTCTATCTCGGCACCCTCGTCAGCGTCTGGATCATCGTGGCGCTGGCCGCCAATATGGTGATTGGCTACACCGGCATGATGGCCATGGGCCAGGCGGCCTATCTGGGCTTTGGCGCCTATACGGCGGCGGGGCTCAACATTCTGCTGGGGGTCAACTTCTACCTGTCGCTGGTGGCGGCCCTGCTGCTCAGCGGATTCGTAGCGGCGCTGACGCTGGCGCCCCTGCTGCGCATCGGCGGATTTTATTTCGCTCTTGCGACGCTGGGGATGAATTTCGTCTTCTTCGATCTCTTCCACAACCTCGCGCCCCGGGCGGATGGCAGCGAGGGGCTGCATGGGCTGAAACTGCCGGTCCTCTTCGCCTCCTCCGGCGCACGCTTCGCCTCGACACTGGCGCTGGCGATCCTGTGCTTCTGGCTGTGCCGGACAATCGTCGCGGCGCCCCTGGGCCGCGCCCTGCGCGCGACCCGCGACCGGCCAGATGCGCTGGCGGCGCTGGGCAAGGATCCACGACGCTTCCAGATGATCGTCTGGTCCTTCGCGGGCGCCCTCACGGGCCTCGCAGGCGGGCTCTATGCGGCGACGCTGTTCTACATCGACCCCACCCTCTTCACCCTCGACGCTTCCATCCTGATCCTCGTCTATATCGGCGTCGGCGGGCTCGCGAGCACCTGGGGCTCGGTGCTGGGCGTGGTGCTGCTGATCGCCTTCAACGAGTCCCTTCGCTACATCGGGCTTCCCAGCCAATATGTCGGGCCGATCCAGCAGGCCATGTATGGGCTTCTCCTGATCCTCTTGATGATCTTCCGCCGTCGCGGGCTAGTGGGGGAACATGACTTCCGGGAATGAGGGGCTGCGCATCGACCGTCTCGCCATGAACTTTGGCGGCGTCTTCGTCTTCGAGGACGTGAGCATCGACATCCCCCCGGGAAAGGTGACCGCCTGCATCGGCCCCAATGGCGCGGGCAAGACGACGATCATCAATCTGGTCTGCGGCGTGTTTGCGCCAAAATCTGGCGACATCTATGTCGGCGGCAAGAAACTCACCGGCGTCAAGCCCCACGACACCGTGCGCCACGGGGTCTGCCGCAGCTTTCAGGATGTGCGGATCTTCCCCTATCTGACAGCCCTCGAAAACCTGCTGGTCGCCATGCCCGGTCAGGCCGGCGAGAGCCTGACGGGCCTCTTCACCTCCGCCGCCCGCGCACAGGAGCGCGCCAATCGCGAGAAGGCCCATGAACTGCTGGGCGCGGTGGCGCTGAAGGGGGTCGCGGACCGGCCTGCGGGGGAACTGCCCTTCGGCCAGCAAAAGCTGATCTCCCTGTTGCGCGCCGTGGCGACGGAGGCGAAGGTGCTGCTGCTCGACGAGCCCGCAGCTGGCGTCGAGAACGACCTCGTCCCCCGGGTGATCGACCTCATTCGCGGCCTCGTGAAGGCCGGGGGCCGCGCCACCTTTCTGGTCGAGCACAATGTCGACCTCGTGCGCGAGGTGGCCGATCAGGTCTGCGTGCTGCAGGGCGGACATATCATTGCGGCTGGGGCTGCGGACACGGTGCTCGGCGACGAGACCGTGATCCGCGAATATCTGGGGCGCGTCTACAATGCTTGAAGCGCGCGGAATCGACATCGCCCATGGCGCCTTCGAGGTGCTGCACCAGGTCGATCTGAGCATCTCCGAGGGGCGGATCGTCGGCCTGTTCGGCCACAACGGCGCGGGCAAGTCCTCGTTGCTGAAGGGGCTTTACGGCGTGCTGCCCGTGCGCGCGGGCAAGGTGACCTTTCTGGGCGAGGACATCACCGGCCAGAAGCCGTTCCGTCAGGCGGAACGGGGCATTCGCCTGGTGCCGCAGGAGGGCAATGTCTTCGCCAATCTCTCGGTCGAGGACAATCTGCGCATGGGCGCCCTGCGCCTCGATGGCGACAAGGCCCTGCACGCCGCCCGCTTTGGGGAAATCTACGAGACCTTCCCGATCCTGCACCAACGTCGCAACGCCAAGGCGCGGGTGCTGAGCGGCGGCGAACGGCAGATGCTCGCCATTTCCATCGCCCTGATGACCCGGCCCAAACTGCTGCTGCTGGACGAGCCATCGGCAGGCCTTGCGCCCATTCTGGTGCAGCGGATGTTCGAGATGGTGGCGACGATTCGCCAGCGCTTCGGCATGGCGGTGGTGCTGGTGGAGCAGAACGTCAACGAGGCGCTGCGCATCGTCGATGACGTCATCGTGCTTGAAGAGGGGCGGATCGTGTTTTCTGGCCCTGCGAGCGAGAAGGACTTGATCATCCGCCACCTCTGGCGCCTCGAGGGGAAGCCCGCCTGAGCGCTCGGCAGGCCCCGGCGATCAGTGGAAGCGCATCGGGCTCAGCCCTTATAGGGCCCCAACTCCTTCAACGCCGCTTCCAGGAATGACAAATCGAGCACCTCCTCGACCGTCGTCTTGCTCTGCAGCCACCCCTTGTCCCGATAGACCTGCTGATCCTCCTTGAGGGAGGGGATGTCGATCTTCCCATCGGGATCGATGCCATTGGGCGTGATGGTGCGATAAACTTCGGGATCCTTGATGGGCGTCGATTCCGTGAGGATCGAGATGATTTCCTCCGCATTGTCGCCCGCCAACTTCCCGTCCTTGAAGGCGCCGTAGTAATAGCGGATCGAACGGATATAGGCCTTCATGAAGCGCTTACCGAGATCCGCATTGCCCGCCATCTTCTCCGAATAGAGCACCTGCGCGATGGCGTGGCGCGGACGGGTGACGTCATCGGTCGTGGCGACCACCGCATATCCCTTCATGACGGCGAGCGTGGCGGAGGGCTCTGTGGTCACCCCGGCGTCAACGGCGCCATTTTGCAGGGCCAGCACATGTTCGGGATAGCCCAGATCAAGCGTGTCGATATCGTCATAGCCAATGCCCGCTGCGCGCAGATAGCCCCAGAGGCTGCCCCAGCCACTATTGCCCGGCGCATTGGTCGCAACCTTCATGCCCTTGAGATCGGATAGTTTTTTGAAACGGCCGCTTTCGATATGCTTCTTGGCGATCAGACATTTGTTGACGCCATAGCCAGGCTGGGACGAGGCCTTGTCCGCAACCACGCGCAGCTTGATGCCGCGTTCATAGGCATTGTAAAAACCTGCCGAGACAGAACCGCCGCCCACATCCAGTTGGCCCGAGGCCATGGGAGCCACCATGTCGGAGGCGGAGCGGAACGCCGTCGTCGTCAGATTGATCCCCTCCTCCCGGTACCATCCCTTCTTCACGCCAAGGAAGAAGCCGATATCGCTGGAGGAGTTCGCGATGCCCACCCGAAGTTCAAGGGGCGCCTGGGCTATTGCGGGCAAGGGAAAGGCGCAGGCCGTAGCGCCTGCCAACACACGACGTCTTGAAATCCCCTCATGCTCTTGAAAAGCCATACATTTCCTCCAAAATCACGACCGACGATCCGGGTTATCGCGAAGATTCAATCGGATAGCCTTGTTTTGACGCCAAATCTGCAATGTCCGGAGCCCCATTGCAAGCCGAGGGCCTGAAAACGAACAGGGCCGATTTTCCTCGGGCACTATGCGCGGACGTATCAGGTCACGCAAACCAATGAGAACGGCTAAACGCCCACCCCGCCTTGATGGAGATCGCGCGATCAGCTAGCCTGACCTTGCGAGGTCGAAAAGAACCAGGAAGTTCGGTGGCCCCGCGACAGGGAGACGTGTCATGGGCCATGCGCAAGCAACCATGTCAAAAAATAGCGCTGGACACCGCGAAGACATCAGAAGCGTAGCGACCTGGTCGGGATGGGGCGTACCCCGGGGTCGGCTTTCGGCTTCTCCAAAACAGTTGTCGTTCCCCTCGTGACGCCGGTTCCGGCCATGGCGCCGAACCTGTCATCGCTCTTGATCAGCCTCTGCAACTGAACCCCACATCACAAAGATAGCGAAAACATCTCTTTAAAAATGGGAGTTTCCTGCCATGAAAGCTCTTTGGTTCCACTTGATGCCCTATCCGGATCTAAAGCCGGACTTCAAGCAGAAGCATAATTCCGTCTGGGTCGATCTGGATCCCAGCATGTTCAATCCGGAAATCGGCCACCGCGCCTATAACGAATATATCGACGAGCTCGTTTACGCCGCCAACGCCGGCTTTGATGGCATATGCGTCAACGAGCATCACGCCAACGCCTATGGCATGATGCCCTCGCCGAACCTGATCGCCTCCGCGCTTGCACGCGAAACCAGTGACGCTGCGATCTGCGTGATGGGCAATTCCGTGGCGCTGTACAACCCGCCTACGCGCGTGGCCGAGGAATTCGGCATGCTGGATTGCCTGTCGGGTGGACGCCTGATTGCGGGCTTTCCCGTGGGAACGCCCATGGACACCTGCTACGCCTATGGCCAAAATCCGGCGATGCTGCGCGAGCGCTATTATGAAGGCATCGAACTGATCCTGCGCGCCTGGAAAGAGGACAAAGTCTTCTCCTTCAACGGGCGGTTCAACAAGCAGCGCTATGTCAACGCCTGGCCCAAGCCGATCCAGTCGCCGCGCCCTCCCGTGTGGGTGCCAGGCGGCGGCTCGGTCGAAACCTGGCGCATGTGCGCGGAAAAGGACTTCGTCTACGCGAACCTGTCCTATTTCGGCCATCAGGCGAGCAAGGCTTCCATCGCCGGATTTTGGCGGCAGATGAAGGAGATGGGCAAGGAGCCCAATCCCTTCCAGGCCGGCTTCCTGCAATTCGTGGGCGTGGCGGAATCCCGCAAGGAGGCGCTCGATCTTTATCGCGAGCCAGCGGATTACTTCTACAACCGATGCCTCCACACCGATCCCGCCTACGCCAACCCGCCGGGCTATACGACCGAGGCCACGGTGCGCGCCTCCATGGGCTCGCAGGTGATGCAGGCCGCGCAACAATCAAGAATGAAGGCCCGCGCCGACCAGAGCGACATTTTCGATGCTGGTCATGTGGTGATTGGCTCGCCCGATGAGGTGGCGGAGACCATCCGCACGGTCTGCAAGGACATGAATGTGGGCAATCTCATGCTGCTGCTTCACTTCGGCAACATGAGCACGCAACTGACCCGCTACAATACGGATCTGTTCGCCCGAAAGGTGCTGCCGCAGATCAAGGACCTGTTTGAGGGGCAATGGGAGAACCGCTGGTGGCCGAAGGGCATGGCGCCCAACAAGCGCGTCCCCGCAGGGTCGACCTTCGCTGATGTCACAGGGATCGCAGCCCAATGACCCAGCCGCGCGAAACCACCATCGACACCCCACGCGGGCCCATGCGTGTCTGGAAAAAGGGCAAGGGCAAGCGCGTCGGCGTCTTCGCAGGCATTGGCGGGCAACCCAAATGGACGCCTTTCCTCGACGCTCTGGCTGCCTCAAGGCAGGTCATCGTGCCCTCCCTGCCCGGCTTTCCGGGCGGGCCGTCTGCGGACGGGATCGACAGCCACCTCGACTGGATCGTCGCGGCTCGCGACGCCATGGTGGCGGCGGGGCTTTGCGGCGCCGATCTCGTGGGGGCCTCCGTTGGCGGCGCCCTCGCCGCCGAACTGGCCTCCCTCTGGCCTGATGATGTGCGCCGTCTGGCGCTCATCGCTCCCTTCGGCCTGTTCGACGAAGCCGAGCCCATGGCGGATATTTTCGCCCAGCCGCCCGGAGGGCTCGCCCGGCTCGTCTCCAACAAGCCCGAGACCTTCGACGCCTTTCTGGCCATGCCCGAGGGGGCGAACAAGATGGATTGGGACATCACGGCCCTGCGGGCGCGGGTGGCGGCCGCCTCGGTCATCTGGCCGCTTGGCGACACCGGCCTCATCACGCGCGTCTCCCGTTTGAAGGCGCAAACGCTCATTCTGCAGGGAGACCAGGATCGCGTGGTTCCAGCCGCCTATGCCAAACGTCTCGCCAAGGCGATCAACGGCAAGACGAAGGTGCGGACGATCAAGAACGCGGGCCATGTCGCCGAATGCGACCAGCCCGCCGCTACGGCGAAGGCGATTGTGGCTTTCCTCGACGCATGAGCGCAGCCGCAAGCACATGAAAGAAGACTTGTGGGAAGCCGCGACAGTTGTCTCCCTCGACAGGCGCATGAATATCGACAGCAAGGAATGAGATAATGGATGGTGGACAGACGGAACGTCACGTAACGCTGGATATTGGCGGCGTGGCGATCGAGGTGCATGAGTTCGGCGCAGGCGAGCCCCTGCTCTATCTGCATGGCGGCTATGGCCTGCTTTATGATCGACCATTCCTGCATCGCTTGGCGGCACATCGCAGGATCATCTCGCCCTCCCATCCCGGCTTCGGGCGGTCGGATCTGCCGGAAAGGCTCGATAATGTCGATGACATTTCCCATGTCCATCTCGAGGTCCTCCACCAACTGGGAGTTGAGCGCTTCGCTTGTGTGGGCGCAACGCTCGGTGGCTGGATCGCGGTGGATCTCGCCACCAAGATCCCCGAACGCATCAATCGTCTGGCCCTCATCGCACCCATGGGCGTGAAGCTGGGCTCTGAGGAACAGCTCGACATCCCCGATCTCTTTGTCGCGCGTCCTGAAGCGGTCGAGCGCATGACCTTTGCTGACCCGCAGAAGGCCCGCCTCGATTACGCCTCGATGACCGACGAAGAGCTCGGCCGGATCGCGCGCGACCGGGAGACCCACACCTTGCTGGTCTGGGAGCCCTACATGCACAGCCCGAAACTGCGTCATCGCCTGCATCGCCTGCGCATGCCCTCCCTGTTCCTGCGCGGCGCGCAGGATGGGGTCGTAAGCGCCGACTATCTCACCGCCTACGCGGGCCTCGCGCCCGATGCGCGCGTGGAGACGATTCCGGCGGCCGGACACTTGCCCCAGTTCGAACAACCGGAGGCCACGGCCTCCGCGATCGAGTCCTTCCTGACTGGCGCCAGCGCCTGAGAGCGGAGATCACAGATGAAAGCCTGGCAATTCAGCGAAAACGCTTATCCTTATCTTCCGCCGGAAGACGAATATGAGTCGATCCGCGTCACCCTGCCCAACCGCTACTATGATCCCCAGAAGGGCGCGGCGCTTTATGACCGCTATCTCGACGAATGGTGTCTGGCGGACGAAGAGGGCCTGGAGATCATGCTCAACGAGCACCACCAGACAGCCACCTGCGTCGATCCCGCAGCGCCCCTTGTCCTGGCGGCCCTGGCGCGCCTGACGAAGCGCGCGCGCCTGCTGATCCTGGGCAATCCCGTCGCCAACAGGCGTCAACCCATTCGCGTGGCCGAAGAGATGGCGCTGATCGACATCCTGTCCAAGGGCCGCCTCGAATGCGGTTTCGTGCGCGGCGTGCCTTATGAGATCACGCCCGCCAACAGCAATCCCGTGCGCATGAACGAGCGCCAATGGGAGGCCATGGACCTCATCGTAAAGGCATGGACCCGGCACGATGGTCCTTTCTCCCACGAGGGTCGCTTCTTCCACCATCGCAACATCAACATCTGGCCGAGGCCCTGGCAGCAGCCCCATCCGCCGGTCTGGATCAGCAGCACCACGCCGGGCGGCGCGCGGCGCGTGGGCGAACGCGGCTGGGTGCAGGCGACCTTCCTCACGGGCGTGCAAGGAACCTCCGAAATCTACCAGTCCTATCGCAGGGGCTGGCGGGAGGCCGGCCGGGGCGACGATGTGCCGGTCAACCGGCTCGCCTATGCGGCGCTCGTCTATTGCGCGCCCAGCGAGGCGGAGGCGCGCTCGGGGGCCGAGAAGCTCCTGTGGTACATGACCGCGAACAAGGTCGCTCCTCAGTTCCAGTATCCGCCGGGCTATATGCCCGCCGCCGCCCAGATCGCGGTGATGCGCGGGGTCGCGCTCGACCAGCATGCCGCCAACAAGGGCAACGCCACGGTGGACCGCGCCATTCAGGCGGGCCTCATGTTCGCGGGCACGCCCGATCAGGTCTATGCGCAGATCAAGGCCTTCCACGAGGCGGTCGGCGGCTTTGGCCATCTGCTGATCATGGGCCAGGCCGGCTTTCTGGAGCATGACGAGACAGCGCTGGGCATCAAGACATTCGCACGCGAGGTCTACCCAAGACTGCGGGAGACCTTCTCCGACATGGCGATTTCGCGCGCGGGCGAAACGCGCGTACCGGCTTGATAAGACATTACAATAAGGGAGATGGAGTCATGCGGGACATCAGCTTTTGTGAACCCGTCTCACCACTTGTGAACCATGGGGCGGGGTGCGGCTGTCATGGCGGCGGCCTGCCCCTTTCACGCCGCAGCCTGCTTGTGGGCGCGGGCGCCGCCCTCGCGGTTCCCCCGCGCGTTTTCGCCCAGGCCGCAGCCCCGACAGCAGCGCCGAACCCATGTCGCATCGATACGCACTTCCACATTTTTCCGCCCTTCTATGTGGAAGCCGCGCGCGATGCCATCATCCAAACGCTCGACACCAACCCGCAACCCGCTCTGAACTGGTCGCCCCAATTCGCGCTCGCGGAAATGGACAAGAACGGCGTCGAAACCGGCATCGCCTCGCTGGTTCCCGGCATCATGTGGGCCGACAAGGCGACCGCCCGTCGGCTTGTGCGGCAATATCACGACTATTGCGCTCGCCTGGTCTCCGATTTCCCCAGACGTTTTGGCTTCTTCGCGTCGCTCCCCCTGTCCGACATCGACGGCAGCCTTGCGGAAATCGCCTATGCCTTTGACGTCTGCAAGGCGGACGGGGTGATGCTGCATACGAATTACGACGACAAATGGCCGGGCGACCCGGCGTTTGACGCTGTATTTTCGGAACTCAACCGCCGCAAAACGGTTGTTTTCTTCCACCCAACCGCAGGCGATTGCTGCAAGGCGCTGATGCCGAAAATACCGCCATCGACCATGGAATATCTTTTCGATTCCACCCGCGCGGCCGCCAGTCTTCTGGTCAACGGCGTCTATGCGAAATATCCGGACATCAAATTCATCTTCTCACATACAGGCGGCGCCTTGAGTGTGATCGCAACCCGCATGGATCGTTTCGTCGCCCGTCATCCAGAGCTTGCAGAAGCAATGCCCGATGGACCGATGACCTATCTCCGCCGCCAATATTTCGACATCGCGAACTCCGTCAATGCGCCCGTCATGAGCGCAGCGCGCGCCTTTGTTCCAGCCAGCCAGTTGCTGTTCGGCAGCGATTTTCCGGTGCTCCCTTTCGCGCTCACGGTCAATGACTACAACAAATACGAACTTCCACCGGGCGAGCGTTCGAGCATTGACCGCGCCAACGCCCTGAAGCTGTTTCCAAAACTGGCCTAGCACTTCACTTTGCTTGCCAAAGACCGTGACTGCAGACACATTCGTGGGCGGATCGACGCCTATTAGACAAGCGTCGGCTCGCCTTTTGGGAGGGAACCTTGAAATCAATTCGCCGCCACGCGTCCGTATCGCTGCTGATCGCGGGGATCTGGTCCAGTTCCGCGCTTGCAGCGGATCAACCTGGCTTTGATGATTTTTATTGGTTGTCGGAGATCAACAAGGCCTCGGCGGTCATGGTCGTCGAACAGGCGATCGTGCCCAAGGCCCTTGGCGCCAGAATCGCGCAAGCCGTGACGCAAACCATCGCGGAGGCCGAAAAGCCCGGCGCGCGCCGATCTGGCGATTACCTTGTCGTGGAGAAAAGCCTGATCGCCATCGGCGGGCCGGATGTGACGCGCATCCACTCCGGCCGTAGCCGGCAGGACATCGGCGCCACGATCCAGCGTCTGGGCGCGCGGGAGCATATGCTGCTGACTTTCGAGCGGCTCAACGAGGCGCGCGCGGCTGTATTGGCGCTGGCGGCCCGGCATCCCAACGCCATCGTCCCCGCCTATACCTGGGGCGTGCAGGCGCAACCCATTTCCTTCGGCCATTACTTGCTGGGGTATGCGCAGGCCTTATCGCGCCTCTCCGAGCGGACGCGTCAGGCCTACGCGCGCCTGAACGCCTCTCCGCTCGGCTCCGCCGCCTTGGGAACTTCCAGTTTCCCGGTCAATCGCCCGAGGCTGGCCGAGCTTCTGGGCTTTGACGCCGTCATCGAGAATTCACTCGACGCGGGCCAAATATCCCCTGTCGATTCCGGCGCAGAGCTTGTGAGCCTCGCCGAAGCCTGCGCCTTGACCATCAGCACCTTCACCGCCGATGTGACGGCGCAATATGCGCAGACCAAGCCCTGGCTCTTGCTGGCGGAAGGTCCGCAGACCGGCGTCAGTTCGATCATGCCGCAAAAGCGCAATCCCTCCGGACTGGTCTTTTTACGCGAACGCGCCAGCATGCTGCTCGGCCATGCCCATACCTTTCTGCTCATGGCGCACAATGTTCAGGCGGGCATGAGCGACTACAAGCCCATCGACCCGAAGCAAGGCGACATGCCCAATAGCGTGCTGCGGGAGGCCGCCGAGGTCCTGACCAGCTTCACCGCTGTCGTGAAGACGCTGGCCTTCGACGAAAAACGCGCCCTCGACGAGGTGAACGCCGATTATTCGACCACGACGGAACTGGCGGACACCCTGCAGCGTGAAGCTGATGTGCCCTTTCGGGTCGGGCATCATTTCGCCTCGGACCTGGTGAATTTCGGTCGCAGCCGAAACCTGCGGCCCATCGACATCAGCTATGAGGACGCCCGGCGCATCTATGCGGAGGCGGCCAAGCTGTTCAATGTCGATGGTCGCCTGCCCCTGTCCGAGGAGCAGTTTCGACGCTCGCTGACGGCGGAAAACATGGTTGCCGTCAGCAAGGGTCTCGGGGGCCCACAACCGGCGGAAGTGGCGCGCATGATGGCGGCCGAACAGGGCCGCGTGGCCAGCGACAAGGCCTGGCTTGAGGCTGCGCGCGGGAAACTGCAGACAGCCAGAGAAAAACGTGACGGCGCCTTCACCGCGCTGATGCAGGAGTGATTGGAGCGGGACAGGTGGCGCAACATCTCCATTCCTCGCGCCACGCTCACCTTGCCCTCATTCAGAGCGGCTGAGACCCTAGTATAGATCGTGCGTGCGCTGCAGTTCTTTCCAATAGGGCAGAACTAACATGGCCAATTGGGTCGAAAGCTTCAAAGACAACAGAGGCTGCGGAGTTAATCCGAGTTGTTTGATGATGTAATCCGAGTTGCTTGTCGGCGTGTCATTGGCGAGGCCAGCACGCAGGATTTCCGTATGCTTCAAAAATCGTTCAACCAGGGGTTTGGTCATGGGATTGTGCGCGCGATCAATTTGCACCAGCATTTCAGCGCGCACATTCCTGAATTCCACCTCGCCCCAGAGATTTTGCACAGGTTCAATCCCCATGGCCCAGACCGCCGGGATCACCTCCATGTAGATGACTTCCTCAAAAGGACAGTCCTCTTCGAAAGCGCTTCGGAAGAGTTCGAATATGGTCTCGTAGTTCTTTTCAAAATTGATGGCGAGCTTGGCATAAAAATCAATCGTCGCGTCCCTGACGGAGATCTGCTTCTTCCCAAATGGCCACATTGCTCGCCTCGCTCTGTCACACATCTGCGCACGACTTAGTTAAACATATTAAAACTCAAATAAAAACAGCGCAAATCTTGAGATCTGCGTAACGCGTCATCATACTCTCACGGCGCGCAAATCCTGACTTGGCCTTGACCTTTTGACGCCTGGCGGCCGAACCCGCGCGCCTTGATCCATTCAAGCTTCCTGATATGGTCACGGCATAAATTTTGGGGGAAACAGCGTGACAGGTCAGAGGGCTTCATCGAGCGCAAGCAGGTCGGCATCCACTGGCGCGACCCAATCTGAACCATGCTGAAGGACCCGGCAAAGGTCGCCACCATCACGCTGGCGCTTATCACGGTGGCCGCGCTCTTCGCCATGGGCCTCGCGGCGCCGATCCGCTTCGTCTATCTGGGGTCAGAGATCCTCATCGCCATTCTATTCGCCTGCAGCCTCAACTTGCTGATGGGCTATGGCGGCATGTTGTCATTCGGCCATTCCGCCTATTACGCGCTGGCCGCCTATGCGTCCGGCCTGCTCATGACGCGCTGGTCCTGGAGCATGGAGGCCGCCATGGTCGCGGGACCGCTGGTCGCTGCGCTGGGCGCCTTTCTGTTCGGGATGCTGATCGTCCACGGCCATCGCGGCGAACAATCCACGTTCCTGATGCTGAGCCTGGCCTTCAGCCAGCTCGTCTTCGCCGTCATCTACAAATGGTATGACGTGACGCGCGGCGATGACGGGATCAGCGGCATCGACGCCAGCGGCTGGCTGGCGGACCCGCGCCACTATTTCATCTTTGTGTTGGGCGTGGTCGTCGCTTGCCTGTGGCTGCTGTCGCGCATCAAGGCCTCCCCCTTCGGCGTCACCCTGCAGTCCATACGCGACAATCCCCAGCGCGCCGAGTTCAATGGCGTGTCGATCCGCCGCCACCAGCTCATGGCCTTCGTCATCGCGGGGTTCTTTGGCGGGATCGCGGGTTCCCTCTACGCCTTTTTCAGCGGCACGATCTCCCCTCAGATCGCGGACTGGACCGCCTCCGCCCGGCCCTTCCTGGCGAACACCATGGGCGGCGTCCACAGTTTCTGGGGCCCGATCTTTGGCGTGCTGACACTTGAGACCATCGACACCCAGGTCGGCCGTTTCACGGAACATTCCGCCATCGCAGTGGGCCTGCTTGCCATAGGCGTCGGCGTCTTCCTGCCACGCGGCATCGTGGGCCTGGCGCAGGACCTGCCCGGCTGGCTGCGCGCCAAGCGCGGGGAGGGATGATGCCCATGGATCAGACCCAGCAGCCCCTTCTCGAAGCCACCGGCGTCACCAAGCAGTTCGCGGGCTTCGTCGCCGTGAACGCGGTCTCCCTGTCCCTGCGCGCAGGCGAGCGACGCGCCCTGATCGGCCCCAATGGCGCAGGCAAGACGACCCTGTTCAATCTGCTCTCGGGACGCCTTGCGCCCAATGGCGGGGATGTGAAACTCAGTGGCGAAAGCATTCTGGGTCTGCCAGCCCACGCCATTTGCAAACGCGGGATCGCGCGCACCTTCCAGATCACCAGCGTCTACACCAAGCTGACCGCGTTGCAGAATGTGCAGACCGCCCTCTTCGCCAAACGGGGGCATCTGCATTCCCTGCTGCGCAAGGCGTCGGGCGTATGCGTCGATGAGGCGCGCTCCTATCTCGAGCTCGTGGGGCTCACTCATCTGGCGGGAGCTATCGCCGGAGAAATCTCCTATGGCGACCAGAAGCGTCTGGAGCTCGCCATGGTCATGTCGCTGGAGCCCAGCCTGCTGCTGTTCGACGAACCCACGGCAGGGGTTGAAAACCAGGCGCGGCGCGAGCTTGTGGCGCTGATCAAGGATCTTTGCACACGCAAGGCGCTGACGCTGCTGTTTTGCGAGCATGACATGGATGCGGTCTTCTCCATCGCCGACCGCATCACCGTGCTGCACCAGGGCCGCGTACTGACCGAGGGGACCCCGGAGGAGATCCAGAACAACCCACAGGTCCGCGAGATCTACCTGGGCTCCAGCCACGGGAGAGCCGCGTGAGCCTGCTGCTGGACGTCCGGGGGCTCGACGCCTTCTATGGGTCAAGCCATGTGCTGCATGGGATTTCGCTCTCGGTGAACGCGGGCGAGGCGGTGCTGCTGCTGGGCCGCAACGGTGCGGGCAAGACCACGCTCATGCGCGCCCTCATGGGGCTGGTGAGCGCGCGCAGCCATGCGATGACCTTCAGGGGGGTGGAGATCGCAGGCCGCCCCTCCTACGAGATCGCGAGGCTGGGCATGGGCCTTGTGCCCGAAGACCGGCGCATGTTCGCGCGGCTCACGGTGGCGGAAAATCTGGAACTGGGGCGCAAGCCCGGCGCCAATGGCCGCATGGACTGGAACCTTGACCGCGTCTTCGCAATCTTTCCCGCTTTGCCGGATCTGCGTGGACGCAAGGCGGGCAACCTGTCGGGCGGTCAGCAGCAGATGGTCGCCATCGCGCGCACCCTGCTGGGCAATCCGGATCTGCTGTTGCTCGACGAACCTGCCGAGGGCCTTGCGCCGGTGATTGTAGAGGAGATGGCGGCGCAGCTCGGTCTGCTGCGTCAGGAGGGACTGTCGATGATCGTCTCCGAGCAAAACCTCAGCTTCGCCCGCTCGCTCGCCGACCGCGCCTATGTTCTGGAAAGCGGCGCCATCCGCCATTCCGGAACTCTGGCCGAGCTTGACGCCCATCCGGAACGATGGACCCAATATATCGCATTCTGAACCCGCCCCGAAGCGGATGATCTCAAGGGAGGACGACTATGAAAATGACGCTCAAGGCCCTGCTCTCGTCGGTGGCGCTGCTGACGCTGGCGACCAGCGCGCAGGCCCAGACCAAGGCCCCTGCGGGCAAGCCCATTGTGATCGGCATGATCGCCGAACAATCCGGCCCTCTTGGCTTCTATGGTCAGGAAACGACACGTTCGGCGCAGATCTTCGTCGATCAGGTCAACGCCAGCGGCGGCCTGCTCGGGCGCCCGCTGCAACTCATCGTGCGCGACAGCAAAACGACCGTAAATGAAGCGGTGCGCCATGCGCGCGATCTGGCCGCCGAAGAGGTGGATGTGCTGCTGCACAGCATCAACAGCGGCGAATGCGTGGCGGTAGGCAATGTGGCCAAACAGGCCAAGAAGCTTCTTTTCAGCGCCTGCGCCAATGATGATTTCACGTCGAAAGCGGGCGGGCGCTATATTTTCCGGGTTCCCAACATCACCTCGCGCACACAGGGCTATGGGGCGGCGGACTATGCGCTGCAAAAGCTCCCGAACGCGACGCGCTATTACACCATCGCACAGGATTTCGCGTTCGGGCGCACGGTGGTCGCCAATTTCAAGGAACGCATCAAGGCGAAAAACCCCAAGGTGGACTTCATAGGCGAAAGCTGGCCCAAGCTGAACGAGGGCTCCTATGCGCCCTATATCACCGCCATGATCGAGGCCAAGCCCGAGGCGGTCTTCTACAGCTGGGGCTTCGGCCTGCCCTTCTGGCAGCAGTCCGCCTCCTATGATCTGGGCAAGAGCTTCCCCATGGTCAGCTCCTACTGGGGCGGCTCGGATGAGTTGCAGGCCCTGCCGCAAAATTCGATCCCCACTGGGGCGGTCATGGGCGGCCTGCCCTGGTACGCCATCGAAGGCAATGGCAACGAAGCCTTCGTCGAACGCTTCCGCGCCGCCTATAACAAGCCGCCCTTCACCGCCGCCTATCTGGTGCTGCTGAACCTGCAAGCCATCGAGGCGGGCATCCGCAAGGCGGGCACGGTGGAGACGGAAAAGCTCATCGACGCGCTTGAGGGCATGGAGTTCACCTCGAGCCTTGGCCCCGTGAAGATACGGACCTTCGATCACCAGGGCGCCACGCCTCTGTGGACTGGCAAGGCGGTTTGGGACGACAAGCTGAAAATCGGCGTCCTAACCGACATCGTGAAACTCGCGACCGACATCTACCTCCCCACGGAGGAAGAGGTGAAGCAGTCGCGTCAATAAGCAACCATCTTCCTCAGGCGGCGTAGGAGCAATTCTGCGCCGCCTGCCCCTGAGCGGAGAGCCCCCACCTTATGCAATGGATTCTGGCCCAGTTCATCAGCGGATTGATGAGCGCGACCTTCCTCTTCCTGATGGCGGCGGGCCTGTCGGGCATCTTCGGGGTGTCGCGCATCATCAACATCAGCCATGGCGCCTTCTACATGCTCGGCGCCTATCTGCTGCTGACCTGCACGCGCTCAACCACCATGGGCGTGTGGGGCTTCAGCGCCGTCGCCGTGCTGGGCTCGATCCTGATCGGCTGCGCGGGCGCCCTGGTCGAAGCCTTGATCCTGCGGCGGGTCTACAAAGGCGGCATGCTGCTGGTGGCGCTGGTGACCTTCGGCATCCTCGAAGTCACACAGGAGATGGCCAAGATCATCTGGGGCGCAGAGCAAACGGCCGTGCCACGCCCGGTGGGGCTGGATGGGTCCATGGTGGTCGCCGGCCACGCCATCCCTCAATATAACATCGCGCTGATCGTGATCGGCTGCGTCGTCGCGCTGCTGCTCTGGCTGGCGGTGGACAAGACACGCTTTGGCCTGCTGATCCGCGCCGCCGCTATGGATCGCGAGACGCTGGGCACGCTGGGCGTCAATGTGCCCCGGGTCTTCACCTTCACCTTTGGCCTCGGAACGGCGTTGGCGGGGCTGGCGGGCATTCTGGCGGGGCCCATGGTCAGCATATCGCCCTCCATGGGATCGACCATCGTGATCGAGGCCTTCGCCGTCGTGGTCATCGGCGGACTGGGCAGCCTGCCGGGAAGCCTGCTGGGCGCCTTCATCGTGGGCGAAGCCATGGCCTTTGGCCTGCTGCTATGGCCTGATGCGGCGCTCATGCTCCTTTATGTTCTGATGGCGGGTATTCTCGTGCTGCGGCCAAGCGGCTTGCTTGGCGCCAAACAGAGTTGAGACGGCGATGATAAAAGTCCCCAATCCCATGCTGGGCCCCAATCGGTTCAAGCTCGGCCTGTTCAACGCCAATTGCGATGGCGGCTTCACTATCTCCAAGGCGCCGGAGCGCTGGCGCGCCGGATGGGATGACATCGTGAAAATCTGCGTCATGGCGGATGAGGCAGGCGTCGACTTCATCCTGCCCGTCGCGAAATGGAAGGGTTTTGGCGGCGAGGCCAATGTGCTGGGCCACTCCTTCGAAACCCTGACCCATAGCGCCGCCATCGGCGCCCTGACCAAGCGCATCGGCCTTTTCATCACCGTACATGCGCCCCTGCTCACCCCCGCCTTCGCGGCCAAGGCGCTGGCGACCCTCGACCATGTGACCCACGGGCGCGCCGGGCTGAACATCGTTTGCGGCTGGAACCAGGATGAGTTCGACGTCCACGGCGTCACCATCGACGGCGATCGGCGCTATGAGCAGGGTCTCGAATGGTTCCAGATTCTCAGCAAGCTTTTGCAAGGCGGCCCGGAATTCGACTGGAATGGGGAGTTTTACAAGCTGCGCGGACTGACGACGGATCCGCTTTGCCTGCAACAGCCCCTGCCCCCGATCATGTCGGCGGGCTCTTCGGCGGACGGGCGCGACTTCGCCGCCCAATGCGCCGACATGCTCTTCACCAATGTGCCGGTGCTGGAACGCGCCGCAGAAATCGTAACGCGCGCGCAAGACCATGCGGCGCGCTATGGACGGCGCATCGACGTCTTTGCGTCAAGCCACATCGTCTGCCGGCCGACCCGCAAGGAAGCCGAGGATTTCTATCACTATTTCGCCGAGACCATGGCGGACAGGTCAGCCCTCGCCAATATGCTGCGAAACAAGGCGGCGACCGCTAGTCCGGATACGAAACAGCATGGGCCTGACCCCTCGCTGATGAAACGCGAGCGCAGGGGCGGCCCGTTCCATCCCGGCACCTTTCCCGGCGCCTATATGTTCGTGGGCACGCCGGACGACATCGTGGAGGAAATGGCGATCCTCGAGCGCGCTGGTCTGCGCGGCGCCGCCATCACCTTCCTCGATTACCTCGCGGACATGCCCTATTTCCTGGCGGAAGTGCTGCCACGCCTTGAGCGCTTGGGGCTTCGGGGCAAGGTCCAGTAGGGTTCGCGCCAATCATCGGAAAGTATTCGCCGCGCCGCCTTCACGGATGCGCGCCTGCGGCGATCAAACAGCGAAGCGATAGCCCTACTGTCGCGACTCCTCGGACTGCTGCGCCTTTTTCAGCATGGCTATGGCGGCCTGCTGCAAGACGTTGCGCTTGGCGCTCACGCCCTCAGCTGACGAAAAGTCTGAAACCTCAGGAGGACCGGAGGTCGCGGGCTCCTGCGAGGCTACGGCCTGCGCATTGTCGTTGACAAATTGTCGACGACGAATGGCGATGCAAGAGCGCGAGGTTTCAGCGAAAATTCCATCGATCAGCGCCGCAGCCACCGGAACAGGCGAGGGTGAGGCCGTTGTCGCTTTGACTTCAGCAGGCGGCAGGCCAGGCGCAGGGACAGTCTCGCAGAAAGCTGAAACGAGAATGGGCTTTTTCGCTTCCCCGACATATCTGATATTCAGCACGCCGCCATCAAATGCTGCGTCAATGACGTCACAATTCGCCACCAAACCATAATTGCGAATGGCGGAGGCGAAGGCCTGTCCGACGATCTTCGATAAGGGCGCCTCGTCACTCACCATATCCATCATGTCGGACGAAATGACGCAATTGAAAGAAACGCCCTGAACATTCACCTTCACTTTGCACCCCAGCATTTCGCCGGGGGCGTCATATTGATCGAGGGCGCGAAAGGCGATGTCCTTTTGCATGGATCGGCCAACTGGAACCGTCGTGGCGAAAGGCAACAGATCCGGATTGCGCCAGAGCGCGCGGGCGTCGACGATCTCTTGCCCCTGCTTTGACGCAGCAGGAGCACGGTCTTCCCGATCACCGGAGGATGCCTCGCCATCGCCGAGCATGGCGTGTTTCGCCCGCTCAACCTGATCATGCCAGGACTGGAAATCGGCAGATGAGGATTTCGCACCGGATTTGCGATCATGCTCCTCGGCGGAAGCCGAACGCATTTTCTGCAGCATGGCGGACACGTGCGAGACGGCGCCGCCTTCGGGGCGGGACTGGGGCGTCTCAACGCCGGAAGCACTCAGGGAGCTATTCAGTGTGCGAAGACTGGACGCGAGATGACCACTGACCGGCATGCCAGCGAAGCTGTCGGCTGACGAGGCGTCCGACGAGACTGCGCCTGCGTCATGACCGGAAAAATGCCCAGCGCCGGAGCGTCCCTTGCTCGCATAGCGCTTGCGAGTGTTGATATCAATGACGCTCACAACGCCTCTCCCAGACTCAACGCGAACTGAAACAGCGTGACGATTCGCCAACATGATGCGCAAATGTCCACAACACCTCAAACGGCGCGCGCCTGCGAAACTTTAGGGTTGAGGTCAAAAATATAACTGCGCACAGGTAAAAGTCCGACGGGGCCAGGAAGCCTCGTGAGCCATAAATTCAACCGCCCCCTGCCCCCGACCTCTGCCGCTCCGCCTAGCGGGACGGAGTTGCCGGCGGGATCTGGATCAACTCATCCACTTGGGCCGCCGTCAAACGCGATGTCGTATATTTGAAAGCGACGGCGTCATCGAGCGCCTGCTCGATTCCGACGATCTTGCGAGGCTCAAGCGCCGCTCTTGGCAAAAATTCGTCAAGAGCGCGTCTGGCGGACGCCTCGGACAAGCCCGACCATTCGCCATAGGCTTTCAACCCATCAGGCGTCGTATAGGCCCAGGTGAGCGTTTCCTCATAAGCCGCGAGAAACCGCGCATAGATATCGTTTCGAGCCCTCAAATCCTCGGCATTGGCGATCATCACGCGGATGGTTTGATTATCGAGGTCCGGCACAGCGTTGGCTTTCCAAACCGCACGTATCTGACCTTTCTCCATCTGCTCGATGCCAAAGGGCGCCCCCGCCCAGCCCACATCAACCTGCCCGCTCAGCACGGCCGCATAGGTGACCGGAGACGATCCCGTCGGCGTGGGCTTGAAATTGACGCCGCTATACTTGAGCAAAGCCATAAGAGAGGCGTGGACCGACGAGCCAGTGCTGGAATAGGACACCGTCTTTCCCTCCGCATCCCGCACGGAACGTATGGGGGAATCCGCACGCACATACCAATAAAGCTGACTGCCGCCCGTGAAACTGGCGGCGAAGACGCGCACCGGAGCCCCTTTCGAGAATGACCCCATGGTCCCCGCAAGCCCGGTCGCCACGCCGATCTGCGCGCTTCTGGAAATGACCGCCTGCATCGTCTCGCCGGAGCTGTCGGTATAAAGCACATCCAGATCCAGACCATGCTTGCGGAAAATGCCCGCCTTCTGCCCGATCTCGGGAGAGAAGGTCTCACCGACCCCGCGTTGGCCGCCAACGGCGACCTTGATGCGTTCCTGTGCGCTTGCAAGGGGCCCTGAGACCGCCAGTCCCGTAATGGCGATGGCCATCCATCCCGTCAGTTTTCCAAACATGGCTTTCTCCTGCCCGTGTGCGCGCTTTGTTAGACTGAACATTACAGCTTCGATAGATACAAGACTTTCGCCCTCAAGACTTGCGCGCAGCGCGAAGCCCGGGATGGGCTGACGACAATCTGTCGCCCCTACCAAATAATTTATGACGCAACGTCCCCGTCACATATTCGGTCTTGTAAGCGCCGCGCCTCTGCAACTCCGGCACGACCAGGTCCACAATGGAGGCGAGCCCCTCAGGCTCGACGGTGCGCACGAGATTAAAGCCGTCAACACCCGTCTCGTCCGCCCATTCGATCATTTGCGCCGCGACAGTCTCCGGCGACCCGACGAGAAAAATTCCGGCCGTGGGCGAACCAGGCGCAAAGGCGGTCAAGTCCCTCACGCGCCATTTCTTGCCCTTGCTCAAAATTGTGGTTCTTTCCATGAAGGACTGGTTTGCGTCGTTCTTGAGATATTCAATGGGATCCTCCGGATCGTATTTGGAAAAATCGACGCCAGCCAGACCGGAAAAAATGGCGAGGCTGCCGCGCACGTCGAGGTAATCGCGTATCTCCAGATATTTCCGATGGGCGGCTTCATCCGACGCCGCCGTTATCACGGTGCAGCCGACAATCATGGCGACATCATCGGGATCGCGGCCTATCAATGACATTTGCGCCCGAATGTCATTCACTCGGGCCCGGATCATTTCCTTGGTGAAGCCTGTGAGAAACACGCATTCAGCATGTTTTGCAGCGAAGGCGCGTCCTCGCGTGGATGCGCCCGCCTGATAAAGAACCGGCGTGCGCTGCGCGGAAGGTTCGCACATATGCACGGCTGACATCTTGAGGTGCGCGCCCGCATGATCCACGCGACGAACCCTGTCGGGACGGGCGAAAACGCGATGCGCCTTGTCGCGTTGCACCGCCTCGTCATCCCAGCTCATTTCCCAGAGCTTGTAGACGGCGTCCATATATTCCTCGGCCAGATCATAGCGCTCGTCATGAGCGCGTATCCGGTCCTGACCAATCGCCCGCGCTCCTGAATCAACAAAGCCCGCAACAATGTTCCAGCCAATGCGCCCCTTTGTGAGATGATCAAGCGTGGAGAACCGCCGCGCCATGATGAAGGGATGCTCGAATGTCAAATTGGCGGTCACGCCAAACCCAAGATGCTCTGTCACCAAGGCCATCGCCGAGACCGCAAGGGTCGGATCGTTCATGGGCGTCATGGCGCCCGCGCGGATCGCTTCGCTGGAGTCGCCACCGTATTTATCCATGAGGCCAATGGAGTCGGCGAAGAATATGCCGTCTAAAAGCCCCCGTTCAGCGGTCTTTGCGAGATCGACATAATAGTCGAGGCTATTATAGCTGAGGCCCTGATCTCGCTCATGAGTCCACATACCCGCCCATTGCTGGCTCGGCGAGCACATATGAAAAGCGTTCAATAAAAGCTTTTTCCGCCGTGCGCTCATGGCTTTCCTCAACCTGTCAGGCTTTTTGGCGCCTTAAACTGGCCTCCGCACCTTCCGGCGACACCCGGGCGCAGCACACCTGCGCCACGACGATCCTAACCTATGAGGGCCTGGCGCACTATTCAACATGTCCAGCAAGTGAACTCAGACCGGAAAACGGCGTTCACCTCAAGCGTCGCCACTCCAGCAGTTTTTCCGACGCATGTTCTCATGAAAAAAGGGCACGGAATAAAAAACGAACAAAACATGAAACCTGTTTATTTTAACGCTAAAATCAAAAAGACTGCCTCAGCCCCTTGCAAAACAGGCAAATTTAAACTGCGGAAGAGGCGCAAGAACAGCGGTTTATTAAAACCTATTAATCAAACTTAATGCCTTGTTAAAAACAAACAAGGCTGCTGGCGAGCCGCTATTGTCAAACGGCAGCGGCAGGGAAAGGCTTGCGATAGACCATTACGGTTTCAATTCGTCAGCGCTCCCTTCACGTGACATGACGCCCAAATACATTGACAGCGCCGGGATGCGCTCTCTACCTTTCATTCGTCCGACACAGCGCGATGGGCAAGGCTATGGAATTTGGCATTTTCGATCATCTCGACCGTGGCGGCGCCCAGCTCAGGGAATGTTACGACATGCGCCTGAAGCTCATCGAGAGTTATGATCGAGCTGGTTTCTACGCCTATCATGTGGCCGAGCATCATTCGACGCCCCTTGGGCTTGCGCCATCACCGGGACTTTTTCTGTCCGCTGCGGCGCAGCGCACCCAGCATCTCAAGCTCGCCACCCTCGTCTACGCCATGCCCCTGCATCATCCGCTGCGCCTGATCGAAGAGATCTGCATGCTCGACCAAATGAGCGGCGGCCGATTTGAAATGGGCTTCGGACGTGGCTCCTCACCGATTGAGCTTGAATATTTTGGCGTCAACCCGGAAGATTCGCCGCGCGATTACGCCGAGGGCCTTGAGATCATTTTGCAGGGCCTGCGCGAGCGCACTGTCAATGCAAAGAGCCGAGCCCACGCCATCAACGACGTTCCGATGGAGCTCGCCCCCTTTCAAAAACCCCACCCACCGATATGGTATGGCGTGCATTCTCTGGAAAGTGCAGAAAAGGCCGCGCGTGGGGCCTTCAACATCGCATGCAACGAGCCTGCGGAAACATCCGCCCAGTATATCCGGCAGTTCAAGGAGACCTGGCTGCAGGCCCATGGCGCTGAGGCCGCGATGCCGAAGATTGGCGCCACCCATTTCGTGGTCACCGCAGACACAGATGCGGAAGCCCTTGAGATCGCGCGCCGCGCCTATCTCGTCTGGCACAAAAGCTTCCACTTTCTCTTCAAACGTCATGGCCGCACCGCGCGCCTTAGTGGCGGCGAAGCCGATTTCGACGCCCTTTGTGCGCGCGGCAAGGGCGTCGCTGGCACACCCGACAAGGTGATCGCCTTTCTGAAAAAACGCATGGGGACCAGCGGCGCCAATTACTGCATCAACCGCTTCGCCTTTGGAGACATAACTCTGGACGAGGCGCAACACTCCGTTGAAATGTATACGCGCCATGTCATGCCGGAGTTAAGGAGCCTTTGAGGCAAAACGGCAGGCCCATATCGAGCTTGCAGCCCGCCCCCGCTACCTCACGACATAGGGCTTCACCACATCTGAAAAAAGGTCCTCGACCTTGATGGGCTTCTGCAACTCGCCGCCGGTGAACATCATATCCGCGACGTCCTGCCAGATTTTCAAATTGATCTTGCAGGTCCATTTGTTGACAGGCACAACCTTGACCAAAGCGGGATCGAGCCCCGTATAGGTGGCGATATTGCTTCTGGCTCGGTCTGCATCGGCGGCCATGTAATCGGCGACATCGCAGAATGATTTGGCGAACCGCTTCACCGCCTCACCATTCCCGGCGACGAAGTCTCGCTTTGCGAACCAGGCGCCCACAGGCTGAGACGGAATGGTCTCCATGTAATCGTAGGCGAGAATGGTTGCGAAATCCGAATTGCGGAAAATCGTCGTCCAGGGATCAAGCGAGGCTGCAACTTCGATCGCTTTGTTGCGCAAGGCGTCGACATGACTCGCGTAGGGCATTTCGACAAAGGAGAACTGATCCGGCCCAATGCCGGCCTTCTTCATGGCGGCCTGCGCCATCACAGTCTTCTGGGTATGCGTGCCTGAGACGGCGAAGGCCTTGCCTTTCAGATCCGCAATCGATTTGAAACCTGAATCCTTGCGCACCACGATCGCGCTCGTGTCAGGCGCTGCGGCCTGAGCATCTTCGTTGGCGGAAACCACCTGCAAATCGAACCCGCGCTCATTGGCGGTCATGGCGGTGCCGGGAATGGTCAAGATGATATCGATGCTGCCGCCACGTTGCGCGCTGATCGCCTCGTTGCCATTGCGAAACTCGATCAATTCCACATCAAGGCCGTTCCTGGCGAAAATCCCCGCCTCTTTGGCGACCCACGCGTTGGTCAGCGAGCCCTGCTTGAGCGTGCTGACCTTCAGCTTGATCGGGGCCTGCGCCCAAGCGCCCGTCGCCATGACGGCGCCGATAGCGCCAAGCAGGATGCGTTTAATCATGCCTAAACTCCCCCATGGTCGCTTGCATGGCGGCCGTAAGTGCCGGTCTCCATCAATTGCGAAGCCTCCAGCCCTGCCTTGGTGAGCCGCAGGGTCGTGCGCGTTTCAAGCAGAAAGGCGAGATAGCCACGCTCCACATTTTCAGAGGGTCCTTGATGCGGTACACCCTTGGGCACCCATGTGAAGGTCCCCGGTTCCGACACCTTGCCCCAGGGATCAGGTCCGCGAAAATAATGTACGATCTCTTCATAATCTGCGTTGACATGGATTGGCGGGCGACCCCCCGGGCGCGCGCTCAGGGTATAAAACAAGACTTCATTGTTGGGCGACGCCAGAAAATGCGACGGCGGACCGCCATGGGGCCAATAGGTCACGGGCTGAATATGCGCCAGATTCAACTTCCAGACGGGCGATTGCGCCGCCAGCAAACGATGCGCGGCGAGCGGGTCATGCGCCTTGGTGAAAACCGTGACGTCATCAAAGCTTTTCAGCCAGAGCTCCAGGGGCGCGTCGGCAGGCGGGGCGACCTCGGGACCGGCGCGCAAGACATGATTGCCAAAATGGATCATGCCCGCGGGCGATGGCGTGTCAAAATAAAGGTTGACCGGGCTCTCGACGATGAAATCCAGAACGGCCCCCTTGAGCGGTCGCACCGTATAGGCGACACAACGGGGAATATGCACGAAGTCGCCAGGCGTTCCGACAATCACGCCATAGTCTGTGCGAAATTCCATCTCCCCATCTTGTATAAAATGGACCTCCTCAGCCTCCACATTGCGCAGGACAAAGGGCATGGGCGCGCATCGCCTGGATAAGCTTAATCGCAGTCCAGAGGCAGCAGTGGCGAATACGGTTGGAAGAGCCAAAGGGTCTGTCGCATCAGCGCAGGCGACATCGCCGATGTTCAGCCGCCGGGGCGCATGGGGACCGCGCACGCTGATATAATCTGGCGAATAATGGGCGCGCACGAGTCCGGCGCGCTCGCCAAGGAATCCATCGCGAGACCATCCTTCAATGATAGGCGCTCCCGTCGCTGCGCCCTCTTTGGCTTCTGTCATACTGACGCCTCCGTCACTGCAAGCCGTCAATCGCTTTTGCGACCATTTCCAGATTGCGCCGTCCCACCTCCACATCAGCGGTCTCGAACACAATGGGGATGCCCATTTTCTCAAGCTCCTTGCCACGCGGATTGGCTGTCGGGCCGCTCAGCAAGCCGTAGGACTGTTCATCGTAAAAGATTTTCTGCGCCTCGGGCGTGGCCCACCAAGCGGTCCAGAGCCTCGCCGCATTTGGATGGGGCGCGCCTTCGACCGGGAAGACCGTTACGACCTGCGCAGGAATTGGGCCGACCCGCGCCCAGTCCACTGTCGCCCCCTGCTGTTTGAACAGGGAGAGGCGCGCCGCCAGGGCGCCGATCGCCACAGCGCCCTGCCCGCCCGCCAGGCCATCGGCAGTCGGTGATGCGCCCTTTGTAATGATGGGCTGGTTGTCGAGAAGCTTCTTGATGTAACCCGCCGTTTTGTCGACGCCCCAGTCCTGCGCCAGAATGGAAAGACCGAAGCCCCGCGCTTCCAGCAGCAACTTGCCTTTCCATTTTGGATTGGCGAGATCATCCCAGCTCTTGATCTCATCGGGCTTGACGAGCGTTGTGTTATAGGCGATGGGCAGGTCATAATGACCGATCTGAATGACGCGACTGTCATAGAGCA
Organism: Beijerinckiaceae bacterium; assembly: GCA_947456505.1. Lineage (GTDB taxonomy): Bacteria > Pseudomonadota > Alphaproteobacteria > Rhizobiales > Beijerinckiaceae > Terripilifer. The sequence goes on along the minus strand of CANGTC010000004.1, from coordinate 31,589 downwards.
CGGCGCTGCCGGGAATGCCGAAAACCTTCTCCCAATCATAGGGCTTCACCAGGCCCCTATCGAACAGGAGTTGCAGATAGCCGGAGTTGGTGTCCATGATGTCGACGGTCTGCTTGCCCGCACGCGCCTCGGCGATGGCGCGCTCGATGGCGGGGCCAGGCTGAATGCGGAAAGCCTCGATCTGAATACCCGGATATTTCCTGGAGAAGGCCTCCCATTGCTTTTGATGGAGCGAGGTTTCCAGCGAAGACCAGATGCTGATCTTGCCCTCTTTCTTCGCAGCCTCATAAAGACTTGCAGGCGTATCTTGCGCAGCGGCGGCCGCCATAGCAGAGGTCCAGACCACCGCGAGCGACGCCACCAAGGTCGCTATTTTCATCTCTTCCTCCCCTTGGCGCGTCGCAGCCTTTGTTAAGGCAGGCCGCTGGCGCGCGCAGAACCAAAAAATTCCCACTCCATCCCATGCGAAAGCTTGTCTCAGGCCGCGCTCAATGTGCGCTTCTTGTTTTGCAACGCCGCCTTCACCTGTGGCATGACCTTCTCCGAAAAGAGTCTCATGGAGCCCAGCAGACGGTCCTGCGGCATGCCGCCGAATTTAAACACGCAGGCCAATGCTGCGAGCTCCAACCGGTCGACATGTTGCAGAATGCGCTCGACCACATGGTCCGCTGTGCCAATCATGATCAGGCCACGCTCGTTGAGTTCTTCAAAGCTCATCTTCGCCAGCATCGGCGCGCGCTGGCGCCATTTCTCATATTCGTCGGGCATTCGACCATCGTGGGTCAACTGGGCGTAGCGATGCCAGAGCTGCCAATAGCGCAGCAGCCAGGGCTGCGCCTCCTCCCGCGCCTGCTCCATGGTCTCGGCGACATAGATCTCGCGGGTGATGACCATGCGCGGCTCGGGCTTGTGGCCGCTGGCGACTTGCACGTTGCGGTAGAAGATCTGGTCGCGTTCGCATTCCTCATAGAGCGCGTCGATCTGACAGAAGTGAGTGTCGTTCTGCGCCGCCCAGCGCAGCGACTCCTCGCTCTGCGCGCTGACATAGAGGGGGGGATGAGGCTTTTGCACGCAGGGGGGCGTCAGCGGCGTCTGCTTGTTGACGTGGTAGAATTCGCCATGGTGTTCGAAGTTCTCATCCGCCCAGATGCGCTTGGCGACCTCCATATGCTCCAGAAACATATCCCGCGAGCGCGCCTGCGGGACGCAGAAGGCGTCGAACTCGAGGGGCTTGAGGCCACGCCCCACACCCCAATCAAGCCTGCCGTCGGTCAGGGTGTCGAGCATGGCCGCTTCTTCGGCGAGGATCAGGGGATTGCGATAGGGCAGAATATTGACCATCGAGCCCAGCCGGATGCGGTTCGTCATCGAACTTGCGGCCGCAATCATCAGATTGGGCGATGGCATGGGGCCGGTGGGCGAGAGGTGATGCTCGTAGAACCAGATATGATCAAAACCGCAGGCTTCCGCGACCTGGACCTCCTCGATCTGCTGACGATAAAGCTCCACCGGGCTCACGCCTTCGCGTGGATTGGTTGGCGACCAGATCCCGAATCTCATCATTCCCCCCACAGACTTACGCCCTTTTGGAAAGCGTAGAATACTTCCCGGAAAAATGGGAGTCGGAAAAAGCGGGCTGCCTGCGCCGCCTCCTTGTCAATGGCGGATGGTTCTGCTTTGCTGCGAAAAACGAATGAAATGGGCGGGGGACGCAATGGACATCGGTATATTCGATCACCTTGATCGGGGCGGCAAGACGGACCCCCAATTCTACGAAGAGCGGATCCGCATCGCCCAGGCCTTTGAAGCGGCCGACTTCTATTCCTACCACGTCGCGGAGCATCATTTCACAACCCTGGGCATGGCCCCCTCCCCCTCGGTCTTCCTTGCGGCGGTGGCGGCGCAAACGAAGAAGTTGCGGCTCGGCCCGCTGGTCTTCGCCCTGCCCCTCTATCATCCCCTGCGGTTGCTGCAGGAAATCTGCGAACTCGACAATATCAGCCATGGGCGGCTCGACATGGGTTTCGGGCGCGGCTCATCGCCCATCGAGGCCGCCTATTATGGCGAGGAAACCTCTCAGGACACATATGCGGAATCCCTTGAGGTGATCTTGCAGGGGCTACAGACCGACCGCCTGACCTATCATGGCAAGCGCTTTGATTTCGACAATGTGCCGATTTTGCTCTCCCCCTTCCAGAAACCCTATCCGCCGATCTGGTACGGGGTCCATTCCATCGAGGCGAGCGAGCGGGCCGCCAGACGCGGACTCAACATGGTGAGCGCCGACAGCGTTGCGGAAACACGGGGTTTTCACGATCACTATCGCAAGGTCTGGGGCGAGACCCACCCGGGGGAAGCCCTCCCCAAGCTGGGCCTGACACGCTTTGTCGTGGTGGCGGAGACCGACGAAAAGGCCATGGACATCGCCCGCCGCGCCTATGGTTTCTGGCACGAGTCCTTCCATTGGCTGTTTCGCCTGCACGGCAAGACGCCGCGACTGGGAGAACGCGCCAAGACCTATGATCAGGTCATCGCGGAGGGACGCGGCATCGCAGGCTCACCCGACACGGTCGCGAAGTTTCTCGCAAATCAGCTTGAAGATTCCGCCTCCAACTATTTCGTCGGCCAGTTCGTCTTTGGCGACATGAGCGTGGACGAGACCATCAAATCGGTTGAGCTATTCAAGGAAAATGTCCGCCCGCAACTCGATGCGGTGGACGCCAAGCTGCCGATGCACTGAAAGGCTGTCTGCATGATCGAACTTCATTACTGGCCCACGTCCAACGGCCAGAAGATCTCCATGGCCCTTGAGGAGATGGGACTCCCCTATGAGATCCACCCGGTCAACATCGGCAAGGGGGAACAGTTCAGGCCTGAATTCATCGCTATTTCCCCCAACAACCGGATCCCCGCCATCGTGGACCGCGATCCACCGGGCGGCGGGTCGCCCATCGCCATCTTCGAGTCCGGCGCCATTCTGATCTACCTTGCCGAGAAGACCGGCAAGTTCATGCCGAAGGATTTGCGCGGGCGCAGCGAGGTCCTGCAATGGGTTTTCTGGCAAGTGGGCGGCCTTGGCCCCATGGCCGGACAGAAAGGCCACTTCCTGCACAGCGCGCCAGAGCCCATCCCCTACGCCATCGACCGCTACACCAAGGAGACAGACCGGCTTCTGGGCGTGCTGGATCGCAGGCTGGAGGGACGCGACTTCATCTGCGGGGACTATTCCATCGCTGATATTGCCTGTTACGGCTGGGTCTTCTCCCAGCAGCGGCGCGAGCCCGCCGTTCTGGCGAATTTCGCGAATGTGCGCCGCTGGGTGGAGGCGATCAAGGCGCGGCCTGCGACCGTGGCGGCCTACGCCAAGGGCGAGCCTCTCACCGCCCAACCCGTGAGCGAGGAGGAGCGCAAGCGCAACCTGTATGGCCAGACGGCGGCCAGCACAGCCTCGCGCATCGGGTGAGCCCCCGACACGCGCGACGAACCCAAGCCCGCCGTCCCTTGCCAGCGGCCAGCGTCGCTCCTAGGGTCCGCAAACATCCAGACCCCAGACGGCAAGCTGCAAGCCTCTGGGGATCAAGCATCATTTTGGAGACGTCATGGGCTCGCTCACCCAGGATATCGGGCAATTCATCTCAGACCTTCGCTATCAGGACCTTCCCGCCGCCTCCATTCCGATGATCCGCAACGGCTTCACGGACTTCGTGGCGACGGTGCTGCTGGGGCGTAACGACGAGGTTACGGAATGCGTCCGCAAAACCCTGGTGGGCCAGCACGAAGACGCTGAAGCACGCCTCCTGCTCTCGGCCACCCGGAAGAGCGGCTCCTCGGCGGCCCTGGTGAACGGGGTCGCCTGCCATTCGCAGGACTATGACGATGTGGGCCTTGTGGGCATCCAGCCGACCCATCCCTCCGCCGCCATAGCCCCCGCCATTTTCGCGGAGGCCGAAAGCCTGCAGCGCAACGGGCGGGCCATGATCTGCGCCTATGCCGCCGCCTTCGAGGTCTGGGGCGAGCTGGCATCCCGCGACCCCGATCCCATCCATGTGAAGGGATGGCATCCCACGGGCACATTAGGCGCCATCGCGGCGGCGGCGGCGGCGGCGAGCCTGCGTGGGCTTTCGGCGGGCGAGGCCGCCCACGCCATCGCCATCGCCGCCTCCATGGCCTCCGGCGTGATCGCCAATTTCGGCTCCATGACCAAGCCCTATCATGCGGGCCGCGCGGCCCAGAGCGGCGTGATCGCGGCGCGCCTCGCCGCCGCAGGGATGACAGCGTCGGACGATGCGCTGGAAGCGCAACTGGGGTTTCTGGCGGCCATCTCGCCGAAGGGCCGCGCGGACCTCAGCGGCCCTCCGCAGTTTCACCGCCGCTGGCTACTGGAAAGCCACGGGCTTGGGTTCAAGCTCTTCCCCATGTGCTACGGCGCGCACCGCGCCCTTGACGGCATGTTCACCCTTCTGGCGAAGAGCCCCTTTCACGCCGATGAGGTCGAAGGGATCGAGGTGGAGGCCAACAAGGCGCAATATACGAACCTCGTGCATACCAACCCGCAGAATGCGCTCGACGCGAAATTCAGCATGGAATTCGCCATGGCCGCCGCCGTCATCGCAAGGCGTTGCACCCGGGCGGAATTCACCAGCGATTTTGTCCAGCGGGCGGATGTGCGCGCCCTCATGGCGAAGACGCGCCGCGTCTTCATCGATACGCAGGGCTATCAGGGCGATGGCGTGATCGTTCACCTCAAAGACGGTAGACGCCTAGAACAGCGCTTCACCTTCCCCTTGGGCGACGCCCGCCGACCGGCCCCGCCGGAGGCCTTCTGGACGAAGTTCGAAGATTGCGTCGAAGGCACCTTCCCGCCCTCCGAGGATCGGCTGATGTTCGAGCGGCTCCAGTCCATCGAGACCCTCGCCAGTCTCACCGATCTGCCCGTCGCTGGCTCACTCAACTGAATCCTCAAGGCGACGCCCGCTCACCCATTGATCAAGGCTTTCCCCGGAGGATTCATTATGGGCCTCAAAACGCTCTTGCGAGCAGTGGCTCTCGCCAGCCTGTCCGTGCTCTGCCTGTCCGGCGCAAGGGCGCAAGACAGCGACGTGGAGGCCTTCTACCGGGGTAAGACCATCACCTTCCTCATCGGCACGGCGCCCGGCGCGGGCTATGACATCGTGGGTCGCGCCATCGCCGCGCATCTGTCCCGGTTCATTCCCGGCCACCCGGCCATCATCGTGCAGAACATGCCGGGCGCCGGCAGCCTGACCATGATGAACGCCCTCTACAATCGCTCGCCACGCGATGGAACGACCTTTGCCCTCCCGCTCAACGGCGTGCTTCTCGAAAACCAGTTGCAGATCTATGCGCGCGGCGGAGGGACCGTCAGTTTCGACGTCGCCAGGATGGGCTGGATCGGCAGCCCCATTCAGGAGCCTCAGGTCATGTGGAGCTGGCATGGCGCGCCCGTGCGCCGCTTCGAGGATCTGCGCGGCCCGCAACCATGGACCTTCGGCGCCACTTCGCCCACAGCGGACAATTACCTCACCCCTGTTTTGGCGAAGCGCCTGCTTGGGGCCAATCTCAAGCTCATCACGGGTTATCAGGCTGTCAGCGACATTTTCGTCGCTGCGGAGCGGGGCGAGATCATCGGGAATTCAACCCCGCTCGCCAGCCTGACCATCGGCAAGAAAGAAGAGCTCGCCAAAGGAAATATTCGCCCCCTCGCCCAGTTCAGCTCCCGCCGTATGGCCCAGCTGCCAGATGTGCCCACGGGCATCGAACTCGCCGCCACAGACGAGGCGAAGCGGCTTCTCGAGCTCTGGGCGGTGAAGTTCAAAGCCGCTTACCCAATTGGGCTACCGCCAGGCGTTCCGCCGGAGCGGCTGGAGGCCCTGCGCGCCGCTTTCAAGGCGCTGATGCTCGACCCCGAATTTCGAGCGACCGCACAAAAAATCCAGCTTCAGCTGGATCCCATTGATGGCGCGGACATCATGGGCCTGCTGGATTCTCTCGCCAAGGCGAATGAGGCGGACATCCAGAAGTTGAAAGAGATGATGAGGGAGGAGTGAGCGACGGGCGATGATCGCCCCTACTCATCCGTAATATCAATCCACACCGCGCCGGGATCGGCGATCTGCATCTTGCCGGTGGCTGAGCGAACCAGAAAATTGCGTCGGGCGTCCGCCTCCTTGCTACCGCCCAGCGGCATGGGCGCCAGATAGGGATTGGACCCCGCGACCGCCGTCATATGGGCCTTGAAGGCGTCGAGATTCTCGACCTTGAAGCCGATATGGTCAAGCCCCGGACGCTTGATCGACATGCCCTCGAACATCGGGATCGACCAGGGCAGGATGGACAGCGTCACGCGACCGTCCGAGAGATGCCAGCCATCGGCCACGCTATTCTTGTTCAGGGGCTGCAACTCGAAAACCTCCGCATAAAACTCTGCGCAGGCCTCCGCGTTCAGGGTGCGGATGGCGAATTTGTTGAGGTAGCGGTCCTGTGTCCAGGCCTTCTCAGCCTGATCGGCGTAGATTTCATTCAGCTTGCTGGTCTTTTCCGCGAGATCGAAGACATTGCCGTCGGGGTCGTGGCCGGAATACTGGGCGAAGGGGCGCGTGGAGGGCCGCTTCACGATATTGGCCTTGGGGAACTTCTTCTGCATGCGCTCCAGCGCCACATCGACGCTATCGACCTTCATGCCGAAATGGTCTAGCCCGCCGATATAGCCATCGCGCTGGGGATTGATGTTAAGCCCCACATATCCATCGCCCACGGAGACCCCATTGGCCGGGCGGCTGACCTTGCCGGAGGTCTTCAACCCGAACATGGCCTCATAAAACTTGGCCATCATTGGCCAATTGGCGCTGTTCATGGCCATATGGTTGATCTGCGCGAACATACTCGTCTGTCCTCACCCCTTAAGTCTTGCTTGATGAACATCTTATGCGCGGGCGGGCCATGCGTCGAGGGGTGGGTTTGAGTTTACGGGTGGGACCACAGGGATGAGAATAGCGCAAATATCTGGGGAAACGTCCTTATGATCGGTCAATTACGGCTGAGCGGCATGGCGCTGGCCATCATCGCTGGTTTGGGGGCTGCGCCCGTCGCTGGTTTCGCGCAGCAGCAATCTTTTTTCACGGGCAAGACCATTCAGTTGATTGTCTCGACCGGCGCCGGCGGCGGGCAGGACGCCAACGCCCGGCTTGTGGCGCGCCATTGGTCGGAGCACATCAACGGCCATCCCGCCTTCGTGGTCAAGAACATGCCCGGCGCAGGCCATCTGCGGGCCGCCAATTACCTCGCCAATCAGGCGCCGAAGGATGGCACGGTTCTCGGCGCCATTGTCCCCGCCTTCCTGCTGGCTCAGGTGCTGGAGAGCAGCAAGGGCATCCAGTTTGACGCGGCGAAGCTGAGCTGGATCGGTTCCTAGGCCGCCAGCAATTCCACGGTCTATGTCTGGAGCCAAACACCCGTACGCTCCATGGAGGACGCCATGCGCCAACCCGTGCTCATGGGCGCCACAGGCGCGGGCTCCTACACGCAGATCTATCCCATGATCCTCAACGCCATCGTGGGCGCCAAATTCAAGGTGATCGCTGGCTACGCCACCACCAATGACGTCAACCTCGCCATGGAGCGCGGCGAGGTGCAGGGTCGCGCGGGCAACAATTTCAACAGCCTGCGCATGGAAAACCCCGACTGGCTGCGCGACGGCAAGGTCCGCTTCCTGGCGCAGGTCGGCTTGAAGCGCGATCTGGACTATCCAGACTTGCCGCTCATGCATGAATTCGGCAGGCTTGAGGATGACAAAAGACTGCTGCGCCTCTTTTCAGCTGACATCGCCGTAGGCCGCCCATTCATGGGGCCGCCCGGCATGGCCCCAGACCGGCTGGAAGAATTGCAGCGCGCCTTCGACGAGACCATGGCTGACGCCGCCTTCCTGAGAGACGCGCAGGAGATGCGCATCGACATATCGCCCGTCAAAGGTCCGGAACTGCAAACCATCGTCGCCGATGTCGTTTCGACCCCGCCCGATGTGGTGGCCCGCGCCCGCCAGGCGCTTGTGGATCTCGAAAAATAAGCGCTCTGACAGGCCCCCTCAAACCGGCGCTTCCGCGGCTTTCCAATGGATGACCCGGGCGCGCAGGGCCATGAGCGCATGATCGAGCACGAGACCCATAAGGCCGACCATGAGAATGCCCGCATAGACCTGAGGAAAGCGATAACGGGTGCCCATCACGTTGATATAATAGCCAAGGCCCGAGGAGTCCCCGATCATCTCGGTCACCACAACGATGGTGATGGCCAGCGGCAGAGCGATGCGCAAACCTGCAAAAATGCTCGGCAGCACAGCGGGCAGTATGACGCGCCTCAGGATGGTCAGCCGATCCGCCCCAAAGTTACGGGCCGTCCAGATGAGGCGGGTGTTGACGCCCTTCATGCCGAGATAGGCGGTGATGGTCATGGGATAGAGGCATTCCAGAAAGGTGAAGGCCACTTTTGACGATGAGCCAACCCCGAAGATAAACACGAAGATCGGGAACAGCGCGATCTTGGGCACGGGATAGCCAAGGAAGATCAGCGGTTCGATCAGGCGTCCCAGCACCGGCGCGAGCGCCATGGCGGCCGCCAGCAACAAGCCCGCCGTCACGCCCCCCGCAAAGCCGGTCAGCGCACGCTCCAGCGTCGTCAGAGCGTGCTTGAGAAGCACCCCATTGGAAATCTCGGTCCAGAAGACGGAAAGCACCTGGCTGGGCGGTGGCAGCAGGCGCGATGTGATCAAGCCCGCGGAGGCCGCAGCCTGCCATAGCCCCACGATCAGCAGGAGCGACCAGCTCTTGGCCAGCAGACGACCTGGCAGGCGAAGCGCGGCGGTCATGAGCCCTGCTCCTGCGTGCCGATCATCTGCCCCCACAACATGCGCTTGCGCAAAGCCATGAGCGCGAGGTCGCTCACAAAACCCAGCGCCGCAAAGGAGACGATGGCGGCGAGCATCAAGTCAAAGCGCAGAGCCTCCTCGCCCTGATGCACCAGATCGCCAAGGCCATTCTTGGAGCCGATCAGTTCGGCGGCGAACAAAAGCACAAAAGAGAGCGAAAGGCCGACGCGGGCGCCCGCGAAGAGTTGCGGCCGCGTAGCGGGCAGGATCACCCGCCAGAAAATATACAGCCGTCCCGCCCCCATGGAGCGCGCGGACCAGATCAGCAACTGATCGACCTCGGCGACCGCATGGCGCGCAGCGATGAAAACGGGAAAGAACACGGACAGGCTGATGATGGCGATCTTCGAACCGTCGCCGAGCCCGAAGAGCAGCAGCACGACCGGCAGAAAAGCGATCTTCGGAATGGGGTAGAAAAAGGCCACGAAAGGGTCGAGGAACCCCCGCATGGCTTTGGTGAGCCCGGCCATCAGGCCCAGCACAACGCCGCTCGCGCAGCCGACGGCGAAACCCGCCAGCGCGCGCCACAAACTGACGCCCAGCGCAGGCGCCAATTCCCCGCGCACGAACAGGCTCCAAAGCTCAAGCCCAATGGCGCCCGGCGAGGAGAGGTAGCGCGGCAGCGCCCCCGTCTGCGCGCCGGCCTGCCAAAGCAGCAAAAACACCAGCGGCAAGAAAGCCTGTTCCGCTGCGCGTCTCACAGCGCCCCTGCCCGCGACTTCGCCGTCTCCTCGCGCAGCATCTCCCAGATGCGGATGCGCAGGGCGGTATATTCCGGCGTGGTGCGAAAGCGCGCATCGCGTTCAAGCCCGCCGGGGACGGGGATGTCGGCGCGGATGCGCCCGGGTCGCGCCGAGAAAACGATGACCCGTGTGCCAAGATAGATCGCCTCGTCAATGTCGTGGGTGACGAAGAGGACCGTCTTCTTCTTCACCCGCCAGATCGATTGGAGTTCTTCCTGCAGGATCTCCCGCGTTTGGGAATCCAGCGCGCCGAACGGCTCGTCCATGAGCATGATCGCAGGATCAAGCGCAATCAGCCGAGCGAGCGCTGTGCGCTGGCGCATGCCGCCGCTGAGCTGCCCCGGATAGAGGCCGCCCATGCCCTGCAAATGCACAAGCGACAGGATTTCTTCGATCAACGCCGCCTTGCGCGCAGGCTCGATCTTCTTCACGTCCAGCGGCCAGCTGATATTTTGCGCCACCGTCAGCCAGGGAAAGAGGCTGAGATCCTGAAACATCATTCCGCGTTCAGGACCCGGAGCGATGATGGGCGCATCCGCCAGCATGAGTTCGCCGGAATCCGGGCGATCAAATCCGCCGACCATATGCAGAAAGGTGCTCTTGCCGCAGCCAGAGGGGCCCACAATGGTGATGAACTCGCCTTCGCTGACGCTCAGGCTCACATGATCGAGCGCGAGAATCTCCGCGCCTGTCCCCTTGAACCGGCGCGTGATGTCCCTGGCCGTCAGCAGCGGATTCGACGCCACAAGCCGCTCACTTGGACTTGCAGGCGAGATCGACGCGGCACTTGAGATCGACCGCCTTGGCCTGAAAACCAGCCTTCATCTGCAGCGCCTGCATCTGCTCGAGGGCTTCAAGGCTGATTTTCACCTCGGGGTTGCGGTAATAGTCTTCCATCTCGACGTAGGTCGCCGTGTCGATACGCACCATGTTGGTGTCCACCAGAGACTTTCGCGCCTCGCCGGGATTGGCGGCGTAATAGCGCGTTACAGCCGCCAGATCGTCGATGAGCGCCTTGAGGGGCTCGGCGTTTTTCGATGTCCATTCGGGCTTGGCGAGAAGCAACATCAACTCTTCCTCGAAAGGCGCGGCGTCCTTCGAGGTGTAGATCGTGCGCACCTTCTGGTCTTTCTCGACCATGCGCGCGAAGGGCTGCGGGAACATACCCACATCGATGGCTCCCGACTTCAAGCCCTCCGACTGGGCGGGGAAAGCCATGGGGGTGAGCTTTACATCGTTCTCGTTCATGCCATTCTTCTCAAGCGCCACCTTGGTCCACAAATGACCAGACCCATTGAATCCATTGATGCCGATGGTCTTGCCCGCAAGATCCTTCATCGTCTTGATGGGCGATCCCTCTTTCACCATAAACTTGGTGAAGAACCCCTGCGAACTCTCCCGCGAAAGCGAAGCCAGCATCTTGAATTCGATGCCCTCGGAGGCCGCCAGGATCGCGCTGTTGGCGCTGGCGGTGATGATATCCTCAGCACCCGCCTCGAAGGCCTGAATCCGCTTGTCCGCTCCGGGGAAACGGTTCCACTCGATGGTGTAGACCTTGCCGTAATTGGGGCCAAGGTTGGGGCGCGCGATCAGCAGCCAGATCTGCTCCTCCACCGCCGAGCCTATGCCGACGCGGATCTTCACTGGCTCCGCCCACAGCGCTGAAGGCGTTGCAAGCGCCAGCGCCAGAACACCGCATCCAATCTGGAAAAGACGTATCAACATCAGGAACCTCGTTCGGCTTTCGCGCCCTGCTGCATAGCATGCCAGACGGTGGCGGGCGTCAAGGGAAGGGGCACGTGGCGCACGCCCAGATGCCAGAGGGCGTCGACCACCGCATTGCAAATGGCGGCGGGGGCGCCAATCGTCCCGGTTTCACTGCCGCCCTTCACGCCCAGCGGATTGCTGGGCGCAGGCGTGGAGATGAAATCCATGGCGAGCGGCGGCATGTCATGGGCGCGGGGCATGGCGTAATCGAGAAAGGTCCCCGCGAGGAACTGACCAGATGCAGGCTCATAGTAGGCATGTTCCATCAGCGCCTGGCCAATGCCCTGCGCCAGCCCGCCCTGCACCTGCCCCTCGACGATCAGGGGATTGATGACGACGCCGCAATCATCGACCGTATAATAGTTGCGGATGCGAATGACGCCGGTCTCAGGCTCAATCTCGACGACGACGAGATGCATGGCCGAGGGATCGTTGGAATCCGGCGGCTCATGGGCCACGGTGCACTCAAGGTTGGGCTCCATGCCCGCAGGCAGATTGAAACTGCGGCTGGCGAGCGTCGCCACCTCGGCGAAGGTGATCGTCTTGTTGGATCCACTGGTCGCGAAACGTCCGGCCTCATAGGCAAGCGCATCGTCGCCGCATCCCAGATAATGCGCGGCGATGGCCCGCGCCTTCGTCATCACGCCCCGGCAGGCGCGATGAATGGCGGCGCCGCCCACGGAGGTCGAGCGCGAGCCCCAGGTGCCATTGCCGAAGGGCACACGGCCCGTATCGCCTTCCACCACCGCAATATCGTCAACGTCGATGCCCAGCTGATCGGCGGCAATGGCTGAATAGGTGATCTCGTGCCCCTGCCCGTGGTTATGGGTGCCGACAAAGAGCGTCGCCTTGCCATCGGAATGGACGCGCACAGTCGCCGTCTCGAACCCACCGTGATGGGCGCCGCTGCGCGCCAGATTGATGCTGGGCCCCGAGCCGGACTTTTCAAAGAAGCCCGCCAGCCCGATGCCCAGCAAGCGCCCCTGCTTGCGCAGCCGCAACTGCTCGGCGCGCAACCCGTCATAGCCCGCCATCTCAAGTACGCGCGCGAGCATGCGCGGCGGATCGGCGCCGTCGTAGACGCGCCCGACCGGCGTCTTGTAGGGGAACTGCTCCGGGCGGATGAGATTGCGCTGGCGCAACTCCACGGGGTCAAGCCCCATTTCACGGGCGGCGTTCTCGATCAGCCGCTCATTGACCAGCGCAGCTTCCGGTCGCCCGGAGCCGCGATAGGGGCCCACCGGCACGGTGTTGGTGTAGACGCAGCGCACCCGCATGCTCAACGCGGGGGTGCGATAGAAGCCGGTGATCGTCTGCGGATAGGAGTTGCCCGGAATGCTCGGCGCGAAATTGCTGAGATAGGCGCCAAGAGCCGCGATGGTGTCGACCTCCATTCCCAGGATCAGTCCATCCCTGTCGAAGGCCATGCGGGCCTTTGTGACGTGGTCGCGCCCATGGGTCTGGGTGAGGAAATCCTCTGAACGGGTCGCGGTCCACTTCACCGGGCGGCGCAACAGGCGCGCCATCCAGACGACAGTGGAGACCTCCGGCAGGAAACTGCCCTTGGCGCCGAAGCTGCCGCCGACGTCCGGCGCAATGACCCGCAGCTTGTGCTCGGGGATATGCAGGGTCTGCTGGCAAATCCATTGCCGCAACATATGCGGCATCTGATTGGTCGCCCAAAGCGTCGTCTCATCGCTCGCCACATCATGCCGGGCGACGAAGGAATGGGGCTCGAGCGGTGAGCCCATGATGCGGCTGCTGACAAGCGTAAGCTCGGTCACATGCGCCGCTTTTGCGAAGGCTTCCTGCGTCGCCGCACGGTCCCCCTTGATCACTTCCGTGACCAGGTTGGTCCCGAACTGAGGATGCACGAGGGGGGCATCCTCATCCAGCGCACGACCCGTCTGCGCGAGGGAAGGCAGCGCCTCATATTCAATTTCAATGGCCGCAAGCGCATCCTGCGCCGCATGGTTGGTGAGGGCGACGACAGCCGCCACCACATCACCCACGTGGCAGACCCGGTCTACTGCAAAGGGCGGACGCAGCATCTCGTTCATGGGACGACCATCCGAGAAATTCATCGGATGGACGCAGGTCAATTCCCCAAGCCCCGCCTGCGCCCAGTCTCTGGCCGTCACGATCCTGAGAACGCCGGGGAGCCTCTCCGCAACGCTGGTGGAGAGCGCCATGATGCGCGCACTGGCGTGGGGACTGCGCAAAAAGGCCACATAGGCCATATCCGAAAACTGGACATCATCGACAAAGCCGCCGCGCCCGGTAATGAAGCGCGCGTCTTCACGCCGCTGCAGCCTCTGGCCCACAAAGGGTTTCGCGACGCGGGGCGCCAGATGATCCGTCATCGATACAGGGTCCTGGATCCATTGAACTGCGTCGCCATGATCACCTCCAGCTTGCGGCAGAGATAGTTCCATGTGTGCTCCACATGGATCGGCGTTATCATCTGCGAGTGGCGCAGTTCACGAATGGCGCGCGTGGGCATGGAGGTCGGAAAGTTCGCGCCCCGGCCCACCACATGGGCCTTGCAGGCTTTTTCAAGGAACACCCCCACGCAGGTGGCCTCAGCGACGCTTGCGCCACAAAACAACGCGCCATGATTGGCGATCAGCAGCGCGCGATGGGGTCCCAGCGAACGGGCGAGCGCAGCCCCCTCATCCTTGGTCTTGATCAGCGCCACGTCCGCCTCGTGGCGGGGAATGTCGATGAAATAGTCCGGGTCGAGAGTGTAGGGCAGGATCGCCTCAGTCGACGATGAGAGTATGCAGGCATGGAAGGGATGCGTATGGGCGACCACCTGCACATCCGGGCGCTGGCGCAACACCTCCGAATGGATCGGCCATTCGCTATGCAGACCGCCCTCGCCCGCCAGTTGTACGCCATCCATGCTCACCAGCACGAAATCGTCCGCGCCTGTGATTTCGCCAAGGCCATAGCGATTGCGCTTCAGCCAGAAGCCGCGCCCATCGGGATCGCGCAGAGACAGATGGCCCAGCGAAAAGTCCCCATGCCCCTCCATCTCGAGAATGCGGCAGGCGCGGGCGAGTTCGTTCAGCAGGTCGTCAGGTCGGTGGTCCATGCAGCCTTCAAAAATAGGTGTTGAGCATGACGCGTTTGATATCCGCCACGCGGGGTTCCGCCGCCTTCATCAAGGAGCCGATCAGCTCCTGCAATTCGGCGCCGGGCATATAGGTGATTTCACGACGAGATTTCGCGCCTTCGTCGACGACGGCGGGGTCGGTGAGAATTTGCCCCCAGATTTCCCGCTGAAAAGCGACGAGATCTGGGGTCATACTGGGCGGGGCGACCATGGCGCGCTGCGCCTCGCCAATCTTCTGCCGCAGATCCACCAGCCAGGCCTTGGCGGGATCGATCTTCGCCACCTCGACCAGGGTTGGCACATTGGGCAAGCCCGACCAGCGCCTGGAATCAAAAATTGCGATAGGGATCAGATCCCCGTTGCGCACGCCGTTGAGCGCGGAGTCGGCGCTTAAAATTCCACAATCAGCCTCGTTGCTGATCACCGCGAGCGACATATCGCCCGCGCCCTTGTAGCCGATCACAATCTTGGATCGCAGGCCAATGGCGTCGGAAATCACCGCCGCCACGTCGCTGATATTGTCGGCGGGACCCGTCGAAGCCCAGACAAGGCGCTCGGCGGCCAAAGCGTCCTGGGCGGTCTTGATGCGTGAATTCTTGCCGGTGAACCAGAGCTTCGGCGCAGCAGAGGTCTTGGCGAGCCAATGCAGCTTGGTGACATCCCAGACGCTGCCATCGCGCCCCAGCAACTGACTCAACGCCGCAGCCTCGGCGCTCGCATGCATGACCGCGAGGCCATCGGCAGGACGCCCCAGCAGGAAATTCAGCGCCATGAGGCCGCCGTTTCCATCGCGATTTTCGACGACGACCGTTGCGCCCAGTTTCTGCGCGAAATGCGGGAGAAGCATGCGCGCATAAAGATCGTATCCGCCCCCAGGAGGCGAGCCGACCAGGATGCGCACCGTCTTGCCCTTGTAAAACTCCGCTGCGGCGCCAGCCGACTGCGCCGCTTGAGGCGCCAGGCCCACCATGGCGGCGCCAGCGAGAGACTTCACCACATCGCGTCTGCTGAAGCTGATCATCGACACCTCCAGAGCCCTAGAGGCTATAGCCGAAAATATCGCAACCCGTGCGCCTTTCGATTTCGCGGCCGAAGCGATATTTCAATTCCGGCGCGTCGAAGGGCGGCTGCTGGAGGCGTTGCTCGGCGTCGGTGAAGGGCTCCACTTCAAGCACCACGAAGGTATGGGCGGGCGTCGCCGGATTTTCGATCTCGTCGAAATGCTGTTCGAACTCGGCGATCGAGGCGATGGTGAACACGCGATCAAGTCCCATGCCTCGGGCGATGGCGCCATAGTCGTTGCTGGCGCGATTGGGCAGCGCGGCGTTGGACGTCGCGCCATAACTGCGGTTCGACACCAGGAAGTGGATCAGGTTCGACGGCGACAATTGCTTTTCCACCATCAGCATGCCCGGATTCATGCAGAAGGCGCCGTCGCCCATGAAGGCCCAGATCTTCAGGCTTGGCTGCGCCACCGCAAGGCCGCAGCCGAACATGGTCGAAAGGGACATGGAGGCGTCGAGATAGAAGGAGCTTTCGGAATCGCGAGAGGCCTCCCACCAGGCCTGGCCCGAGTTGCCGGCGGAGGTGATGACGATCTGGTTCGAGCGGCGCGCGGCGAGGAAGCGGAAGCAGTCAACATAATTCATGGTCGGCCTCACTTCAAAAGATCGCGGGTGAGCGCGACGACGACAGGGCGCGAGAAGGTGCGGCTGTGGTGATAGGCGCGCGAAATCAGAGGAATGTCCTTGGCCTCGTTCACGATCATGTAAGGAAGGCTGATCGCGTCGAGCACCGGGAGGAAATAGAGCCCGTTGGAGACATGGTGCTTGTGATGATCGCCAGGGGCGCCACGCAAGGTGGTCAACAGCAATAGCGGGATTTCATAGGAATAGTTGATCTTGGTGATCGCATAGATCGTCGTCATGAGACCCGAGGCGCCCATCAGGGCCGCCGATCCCATGGCGCCCATGAAAGCGCCCGAACAGAGCCCGATGGCCGATTCCTCGCGATTGACGGGCACATGCTGGAAGCGTTCATCCTGATCAAGCGTCTCGATGAGTTCGGCCACCCAGTTGTCCGGCAGGCTCGCCACCATCTTCACGCCGCAAGACGCGAGCTCATTGGCGATGGCCTCAGCCACCTGTTTCTGTTTCGCAGACCGTCCTGCTGGCTCATGCATTGCTTTGTTCTCCTGACGCCTGGACAAGGCTAGGTGAATCGACCACCGTTGACAATAGTGCGGAACAGCGAAAAAACTCTGGTTTCATTTGCGAAATACGGCTGCGCATGACCTTGCGCGCACTGGCGGCCGCCGACCGCGCGAAGCAGGCGCGGTCGGCGTCACGCTCTCCAAAGGCTTCACGGCGCTGCTCAAACAATCAGGGTCGCGCCATCGACCGGATTGCGCAGCAACTGGAATTGCAACGCCAGGTCGCACCAGAACTGCACATCATCACGCCGCACGTCGACCACCGGTTCCGAAGCCCTCAGGGTCTTCACCACATCGGGCGGCAGCTTCAGATATTTGGCGATGGCCTCGGACACAACGCCTGGGCTGGACTTGGTGAGGCTGGCGGACTCACGCAGGGCGGCCCTGATCTTCTCCAAGTCGCTCTTGTGCGCGTCGACCCAACTGCGCTTGGCGATGTAAAAGCTGGCGACGACATAATCTCTGTCCGGCACGAAGTAGTTTAACCGCTTGCCTACCCCGCTATCGATCATGCGCGTCAGGAAGGGCTCGGCGGCGAGCACTGCGTCCACCTGCTTGGCCTTCAGCAAGTCAGGCATCTGGGCGAAGCCGCCCTCAATGAAGGTGACCTGCTGGGCCTCGACACCGCCGTGTTTCAGATAGCGAAGGAAAAGCGTGTGGAACGCGCCGTTGATGCCGGGCGTCAGGATCTTCTTGCCGATGAAATCGGCAGGCTTCTCCAGGTTCACGTCAGGCCGCATGACGACCGCCGTGGTCACATATTGCGGCGTGATCACGCCAGCGGCTGCGACGATCGCAACGTCGAGCCCGGCCTCATTGGCGATTGCAACCTGAATGCCGGTCGAAACGCCCACCTGCAAGGCGCCGCCGATAACGGCGGGCAGCAAGGCCGGCGCCTGGGTGGCGATCTGCACCGCCACATCAAGGCCCTGTTTGGCGAAAAGACCCGCATCCTTGGCGATCAGCGGCCCAAGATAGTCGAGCCCCGCAAGGGTCGACATCTGGATCGCATCGGCGGCGCGGGCAGGCAAAGCCGAAGCTGCGACGGCGGCCGCGCCGCTTGCCAGAAGATCCCTGCGGTTCATCATGCTTATACCCTCCCTTTGGCGCCTCAGAATGCGCCTGTTCATTTCGCCCCGGGCGCGCCCACAATCGGGAGTTGCAACCATGACTGGCGCTCGCCGCCGGACATGATGGTGTGCTGTCCCCCGAAGACAGCGGCGGGACGATCCGCCTCGCTCTCATGAGTGAAGAAGCCGGACCCCTTGAAGGGGCCCTCCACGTTGGGCCGCTCGAAATCGCAGCCCTGCAGGGTCAGCGCCAGACGCCCACCAGCAGGCACAGCGACGCTGGTGGCCCAGATCTCCACGTCAAGCGCATAGGCCTCGCCCGGCGTCAGGGGCTGGGCTTCATCGTGGGTATGGACGGGCCGCAAGTCATTGGTGCGGGCGGCATCCAGCTTGCGATGGGAAGCGCGCAGCCAGCCCTGGGAGACCGGACAGCGCGGCTCGATGGCGCTGTAGAAGGTCAGCTCCCTGCCCTGCCTGTCAAAGGCGCGCAGGGTCGCGAAGAGATCGAGATCAGCAGTGTCGGAGGCGACCCAGATGCGCAGGCGGACAGGCCCCGCCAGCCAGGTCTCGCGCTCCAGCGGCGCGGACATGAGAGTGACGCCCTCCCCGATGGCCGGGTAGCTCATGATGGCGTCAGCGCCCGCCGCAGGCGACAAGGCCTTATGGGCGAGATCGAGATGCAGCCGCGACCATTGCAAGTCTGGCAATGGCCATTGCTCGCCGGTCAGCAGGCCCGCGACGCCGTCCTCCGCCGAGCGCACCTCCACGGTGACCGGCGGCTCGTTCTCCCAGCCATTGTCGAGGCCCTTGAGATAGCGGTCGAAGAAGCGGCGTTGCATCGCCACATTGTCGGGATGCCAGAAAGTGGCGAAATAGGAGCCGGACTGAACCTTCAGCCATTTCTCCTTTGAACCAAGGTCCAGATAGCCGCCAATGGTGCCGCGCAGATGCAGGCCCAGCCCGCCCCAATTGGCGACCACCAGGGCCGGGATCTCGATCTTCGACAGATCGGGGCAGCGGGCCTTGTACCAATCGTCGAGCAAGGGATGGGCGAGGACGTCGCCGATATAGTCGGTGCGGTTCGCCTTCAACTCAGCGTCGCTGAGGGCGGCCTCGCCGGTGTTGCGCTGGCCCGTGTCGATATCGAGGAAGGGGCTCGCGGGGTTGCCGTGCTGGTTGCGCAAGACGCTGCGTGGCCACCAGCTATGGAGGAAGCCTGCGGAAAAGATGCCGTCTTGCCGGGTGCGGTCACGATAGAAATCGTGGGTGCCCTGCCAGGGTATCATGGCGGCAAGATGGGGCGGGCGCAGGGCCGCCACGCTCCACTGTCCCGCCGCATAATAGGAGATGCCGAGCAGGCCCACCTTGCCATTGCTCCAGGGCTGCACCCCCGCCCATTCGATGGCGTCATAGAGGTCGCGGGACTCGGCGGGCGAATTGACGTCCAGAAACCCCGGCGTCTTTCCAGCCCCGCGCGAGTCGATCTTCACGACCACATAGCCCTGGGGAACCCAGACCTCCGGGTCCGGCGTCTCGAAGACCAGATATTTGCAGGAGGATTTCGCCAGAATATCCGGCTGGCTCGTCTGGATATGCTCCCAGGCAGCCGGCATGAACTGGCTGACGTGGACATCCTTGCCATAGGGACCGAGCGTCATGATGACGGGATAGGTCCCCGGCGCCTCCGGCCGGAACACATTGGCGCAGAGCGTATCACCCACGCGCATGGGAATTTGCACATTCTTGTCGAGCAGCATGCTGACGCCTCCCCGGGATTTAAAGCTGTCTCACAGAGGCTTCGAGCTGATGAGAATGAAGGCGATCCGACAGATCTCCGTGCCGCGATTGATCCAGGCGTGGTTGGTCGCCTGCTGGACGATCAGATCGCCGGGGCCGAGCGTGACCGTGGAATCGTCGAGCTGCATGTCGATCTGGCCCTGCAGGACGATGGCGTAGTCGATGGTCTCGGTGAAATGCATCAGGGGATGGTTGGGCGGGTAACGCTTGCCCGCCTCCATCTCAAGGCCCAGGCCCTGCGCCACCTTGGCATGATCCATGGCGGCGACGTCGGCGGAGGTCGGCGGAAAATCGACCACGCGGAAGATCGTGCCGCCGACAGGGGGCGTCAGGCCGCGCCGAACCGTCGAGGTGTCGTTTTTCACTGTAATATCGGCGGGGGTCTGGTCGGTGGTCCAGACCCAGTGGGCGACGATGCCTGTGTCCGGGCGCGAAACCTTGCTGGGCACATGATCGTCGAAGAGGACAATGGCCTTGCCATCCTCCGCATGACCGGTGACCACCCTGCGCATCGTGGCTTGTTTCAAATCCATGTCGCGGTTCCTCCCCTACCCTTGCCTCGACTATAGCGCCTTGCGCTGCGCAGGGCGAGATGGGGCGAAGGCGGTGGGGCTGGCGACAAGGGATCAGCGCAGACCGTAATAGGCGCGAAAGCTGTAGCGGCCGACGCCGGCGGGAGCGCGCGGATCATAGGCGGCCAGGAAACCCTCGTAATCCCGGCAACTGGCCTGCGCAAAGGCGGGATAACGGGCGAACCAGGCGCCGCAGGTGGGGCTACGGGTCACGCGAATTGACAGGATCGGACCCGGCAGCGCGAGGCGCGCGGGGTGATGATGGTGGAGGCGATGGGCTTTGGGCGCGGGCTTGGGCGCCTCCAGATCCGTCGCCATGGCGGAGTCTGGGGAACCGAGGGCCAGAAAAACGCCAAGTCCCAGACAACCGGATATTTTCAACATGACGCCACCCCTTTCGTTAGCTTTGGGGAAACGTCTGCAAGGCCTGTGGGTTCAGCACCCAGCCAAGGCCGCTCTCGAGATGCGGCGAACGAAAAACGCGGCGGAGAAAACCCCGCCGCGTTCTGATTTGGTTCGCATTAGCCTGGATCAGAAGCTGACGCCAAGGCCTGCGGAGATGACCGTGAAGTTGGACTTCGTGGCCGGATACAACACAATCGGCGGACCAACCTTGTCTACCTGGTTGCCCTGCACAGCATCACTCATCAGGTGATAATACTGCACGCCAGCTTTGGCCGTCCAGGCACCGAACTTCTTGGGAATGAACTGACCAAGGTCATACTTCGCCTGAAGGCCGGTCGAGAACATCTGGAAGGTGCTCGTCGAGCAAACCTTATCGCTGTTTGGGCCGCAAACTGGCTGGCTCGAAGCGTAATACATCTTCTTCGGTCCCAGAGAGATAGAGGTGGGGACAGAGAAGGAGAGCGGAATCCCTGTCGACTTCTGAAAGCTGTAGCCAGGCGCGATGCCCAGATCGACGCGGTAAGTCTCGTTCTTACCCAAGCCCATCAACGTCAAACCACCACCCTGATTATAGATGACGCTAACAGAAGGGTTGAGAGCGATGGGCAATCCGAGATGAGCATCATCATAGGACAGCGACGAGAAAATATTCTTCTTGACGCCGGCGCCGGGAATTTGGAACTGAAGGCTCTCAACGGTCAACTTGTAATAGTCAGCAAAGCCAACGGTAGCACCAGCCCACCAATCGTATTCCTGCATGCGGGACTTGCCGGGCGCTACGTCGCTCCGGGACTCCGCCCAGGCGCCAACCATAGCAGAGACGCTGTTGATGAAGCCGGTTTTGCTTCCATAAAGATCAATCGAAACGCCAACGTCGGACTGAAAAAGCGTTGCGCCCTTCGGGTAAAGCGGAACGCCGCCACCGGTCACGCGGCCATTGGCGTAACCGAAATCCATGAAGCCATGGATGGCGCTGGGCTCAGCGGCGGCGAGGGTGGGGACGGACTTCTTGCTGGGCAGATCTGCGGCCGAAGCAAGACCGGTGGTGGCGATGGTCGCCGCAGCGGCGGCGAGAGCGAAATGACGAAACATTGATGCGATCTCCTGAGGACTGGTTAAGTCTCAGCCAAGATCGCGGCCACGTTATCGCTTGTGAAGCCTCAAGTTTGTTCAGTAGTGACCGAAAATTAATCCCACATGGCGCGAAAAAGGCGCCCAATCCACAAGGGTGGCCAGAGCCGACATCGCAAAGCCCGGGAAAACCAACCTTCGCCAGAGCAATAAGAGGAGATTCACAGCCTTCATTTGGCGCGGGTTGTCTGATGAAAATTTCGGCAAACGATGGAAAGCGACAAAGTTTCCCCTGGGGAATGTGACGTTTTTGCAACGCAAAAATACTCGTAAAACGAGCATTTCTTCCAAAATGAACGTGAACCTACGCCCGAAGGCGACAAAATCGTCACAGATTCTCCCCGCAGGCCTGATTGTCTGACCCGGGCTATGCGGTAGCGCATTTATGACGCGTCGCCTCCTCCTATAGCGAGGAAGAGGTCTGGCCTCACCTTGCCGCCCTGCCCCAAGGCGTCTACAACTTCGTGTCAAAGAGATAGCGCTGGCCGCAGAGCTCAGCCTTCGGGAGGGAAACATGGTGGCTCCAATCGCCAGCATTGCTTTGATCGGCCTTGGCAAGATGGGTGGCCCCATCGCCCGGCATCTCGTGAACGCGGGCTTCGCAGTCCATGGCGTCGATGTGAACCCCGCCGCCATCGAATTCGCCCGCGCCAACAAGGTGGAGATCGCCGCGACCCCGGCGCAAGCCGCCGCCCAAAGCGACCTCATCATCGTCCTCACCGCCTATGAACAGCAGGTGGAGGAGGTCATTTTCGGCCCCCATGGCGTGGTGGAGGGCGCACGGCCCGGCGCCATCGTGGCCGTGGGCGCGACGATCAATCCCGCCACCCAGAGCGCCATCGCCCAAAGACTGGAGGCGCGGGGCCTCATTCCCCTCGACATTCCGATCTGCCGGGGCGAAGGCGCCGCCGAGGCGGGCAAGCTGCTGATCACCGGCGGCGGCGATGAAGAGGCCTTCGACCGCTGCCGCCCGGCCTTCGCCACCTTCGCGGATTCCGTGCATCGCATCGGGCCGGCGGGGGCGGGTCAGGTGGGCAAGATGGTCAACAACCTCATCCTATGGGCCTGCATCTCCGCCAACACGGAGGGCTTCAAGCTCGCCGAGAATTATGGAGTCGACGCCGGCGCCATGCGCGACATGCTGCTTCAGAGCAGCGCCCACAACTGGGCCATGGAGACCCAGATCGACAAGCAACCCATGCCCTGGGCCGAGAAGGACATGATGATCGTGCTCAGCGAGGCGGACCGGCTGCGCCTCAGCTTGCCGCTCTGCGGCACGGTGAAGGAGGTCATCAAGGGCATCAAGATCGAGCGCGGCGACTTCACCGGCGCGCTCGCGAAAAAGGGCGAGTGAACCAGCGATGAGCAGACCCAAAAACCGCATGGATGGCGCCAACAAATTCAAGCTGGGCCTGTTTGGCATGAATTGCTCCAACGGCCTCACCATGACCAAGGCGAAGGAGCGCTGGGACCAGAGCTGGGACAATCAGGTCATCGCCGCGCGCCTCGCCGATGACGCGGGCCTCGAATTTCTGCTGCCCATCGGCCGCTGGCACGGCTATCGCGGCGAAACGGATACGGAGGGCACCTCCTTCGAGACGATTTGCTGGGCGACGGGCTTGCTGGCCTCAACCCAGGCGATCTCCGCCTTCTGCACCCTGCATGTGTCCTTCATCAGCCCCATCTTCGCCGCCAAGCAGATGGT
Source organism: Beijerinckiaceae bacterium (assembly GCA_947456505.1). Taxonomy (GTDB): domain Bacteria; phylum Pseudomonadota; class Alphaproteobacteria; order Rhizobiales; family Beijerinckiaceae; genus Terripilifer. The sequence continues at coordinate 8,131 of CANGTC010000004.1, read as the reverse complement.
CACCGCCGACCACGTGGGCAAGGGACGTTTTGGCGTCAATGTGGTCTCCGGCTGGAACGAGGGCGAATTCGCCATGTTCGGCCAAAGCCTGTTCGAACATGACGAACGCTACGCCTACACGCAGGAATGGCTCGACATCGCCGGTCGCGTCTGGAGCGAGGAACAGCCGTTCAACTATGATGGCAAGTATTTTCAGCTGAAGGACGTGCTGCTCAAGCCCAAGCCCTTCGGCGGCGGTCGCCCGCTGGTCATGAGCGCGGGATCATCGAGCGTCGGACGCGCCTTCGCCGCGCGCAACGCAGATTGTCTGTTCATGAACATTTTCGACGAGGCGGCTCTGGCGCAAGACATCGTCAGCCTACGAGAGCTGGCGGGCCGACCTGCGGGGGTCTACGCCTCGGGCCATATCATCAGTCGCAAGACCGAGAAGGAGGCGAAGGACTACCATCACTACATCGTCCATGAGCAGGGCGACTGGGAGGCGGCCGAGCACATCGTCAACATCCGCATTTCCGGCGGCGGCCGCTCCATGCCCCCTGAGGTCGTTCGGCGGATGGTGGAGCGTCACGTCAGCGGCATAGGCACCTATCCCCTGCTCGGCACCTATGACCAGGTGGTGGAACGCATGAAGCAATTCAGCGACGCGGGCCTCGACGGCATGGCCGTCGGCCTCGTCAATTACATCGACGAATTTCCGATCCTGCGGGATGAGATCCTGCCCCGCATGGAACGGCTCGGCCTGCGCAACAAGCACGTCTCGTGAAACGATAAAGCCAACAAGAGGAGGGGTTCATGAAACATCTTTTGACATCCGCCCAGTCACGCCGCACGGTCCTGAAGGGCGCCGCCGCATCCACGGCGCTCGCCTTTGAAGGCGCCTTTGGCGCCGCCATCGCCCAGGGCGCCGACACCATCAAGATCGGCGCGCTGAATGTCTACACCAAGGGCTACGGCGTCTTCGGCGAGGCCGCCTACAAGGGCATGATGCTCTATCTCGATGAAAACAACGGCATGGTCGCCGGCCGCAAGGTGGAAATCCTGCGCGAGGACGATGAATTCAACCCGCAGGTCGGCCTGCAGAAACTGCGCAAGCTCGTGGAGAGCGACAAGGTGCAGGTCATCATGGGCCCGCTCGGCTCCCATGTGGCCCTCGCCATGGTCGACTACCTGCGCGCCAATGGCACGCCCTGGATCTGCACCGGCGCGGGCGCGACCGACCTGACGAAATTGCGCCTGCCAAATTTCTTCCGCCCGACGGTGTCCAACTGGCAGGTCGCCTACGCCATGGGCGAATGGGCGGCGAAGAATCTCGCCAAGGATGCGGCCATTGTCGCATCGGACTTCGTGACCGGTCACGACATCGCGGAGTCCTTCAAGGAATCCTACCTCAAGGGCGGCGGCAAGATCGTCAAGGAAATCTACCCGCCGATCACCGCGACTGATTTCAGCGCCTATATCTCCGACCTGCGCGCGGCGGCGCCCGGGCTCACCTATTGCTTCTTTGGCGGTACGGATGCGGCGCGCTTCGTCAAGCAGTTCGACCAGTTCGGCCTCAAGGGCAAATCGACGCTCGTGGGCTTCCAGTCCGTGCTCGACACCGACACCTTCTCCGGCCAGGGCAAGAGCGCTGTCGGCGGCATCTCCTCCGGCATCTACAGCGAGTTGCTGGATACGCCCGAGAGCAAGGCCTTCGTCGAACGCTACCGCGCCAAATACAAGGCGACGCCGGGCATCTTCGAGGAGACCGGCTACAGCGCGCTGCGCTGCGTCGATGAAGCCGCCAAGGCCGTGGGCGGCAAGATCGAGGACCGCCCGGCGTTCCTTGCGGCGATGGCGACGGTGAGTTTCGTGGCGCCGCGCGGGCCGATCAGCTTCGATCCGGTGACCCATCAGGCGATTCAGAACATCTACATCCGCCGCGCCAAGGAAGAGAACAACCAGATCGTCAACGAGGTCATCGACGTCGTCCGGCAGATGGGCGACTTCCCCGGCAACAAGGCATAACCGCCCACGCGCCAGGTCGCTTCGAAAGAGAAGATTTCATGGACTTGATCCTGACGCAGACGCTGAATGGCCTCGTCTACGGCGTGCTGCTGTTTTTGCTGGCGTCGGGACTGTCCCTGATTTTCGGCCTCATGGGCGTGGTCAACCTCGCCCATGGCTCTTTCTTCATGCTGGGCGCCTTTTGCGGGCTCAGCGTGATCAAGGTCACCGGCAGCTTCTGGTGGGCGCTGCTTCTGGCGCCCATCGCCGTGGCCTTTGTGGCCATCTTGATCGAGGTGTTTTTTCTGCGCCCGACCTATGCGCGCGGAAGGCTGGATCAGGTGCTGCTGACCTTCGGATTTTCCTTCATCCTGACCGATCTCACGGAATCCATCTGGGGCCGTGACATGTTCGGCCTCGACGAGCCTGATCTGCTGGATAGCTCCGTGGAGATTTTCGGCAGCATTTTCCCGCTCTACCGTCTCGCCTTGCTGGCCTTCGGCATCTTCGTCGCCATCGTGCTGTGGCTGTTCATCGAGAAGACCCGAGCCGGCGCCATGGTGCGCGCGGGCGTCGATGATGCGCACACCGCCATGGGCATTGGCCTGAACGTGCCTATGTTGCTGACCGCCACCTTCGCCAGCGGTGCGGCTCTGGCGGCGTTGGCGGGCGTCGTCGCCGGACCTTTGCTTAATGTCTTCTCCGGCATGGATGTGGAAGTGCTCATCCCCGCCTTCATCGTGATCGTCATCGGCGGCATGGGCTCGCTGAAGGGATCGCTTGTGGGGAGTCTGGTCATCGGCATGGCCGACACCTTCGGCAAGGCCTATATGCCGGAACTCTCGATGTTCCTGATCTATCTCGCCATGATCGTCATTCTGCTGGTGCGCCCGCATGGCCTCTTCGGCCACGAATCCGCGAGCATGTGACGATGAACGCAGCAAGCCCCAGCCAAGACCTCTACAAATGGCTCTGCGCCCTGGCGCTGGCGATCATCATCCCCGTGCTTTTCGCAGGCAGCTACGGGCTCGGCCTTATTACGGAGACGTTGATCTTCGCCATCGCCGCCATGAGCCTTGACCTGCTCATGGGCTATGGGGGGCTCGTCTCCTTTGGGCACGCCGCCTTCTTCGGCCTTGGCGCCTATGGAACGGTGCTGCTGGCGGTGAAACTGGGCTTCAGCGTCTGGCTTTCGGCCCTGTGCGGCATGGGGGTCGCGACGTTGGCGGCGGCGGCCATCGGCTTTTTCTGCGTGCGCATGACAGGGGTCGCCTTTCTAATGCTGACACTCGCCTTCGCTCAACTGATCTTCTCCGTCGGGGTGAAATGGCGGGCCATCGGCGGCTCCGACGGCATCGGCGGGCTGGTGAAGCCAGAGCTTCTCGCCTGGTCGCTCGCCGATCCCCTGACCATGTATCTCTTCACCCTCGCCATCTTCTCCATGGTGCTCGTCGCCATGCGCCGCCTCATCGGCTCGCAATTCGGCCATGCGCTCGTCGGCATCCGCGAGAACGAGACGCGCATGCGCGCCATGGGCTTTCCCACGCGCAATATAAGGCTGGCGGCCTTCATCCTCGCGGGCTTTTTCGCCGGCGTGGCGGGCGCGCTCTATGCGATGTTCAACGGTTTCGTGTCCCCTGACGCCCTCTCCTGGGGCATGTCGGGCATGCTGCTGTTGATGGTGGTGCTTGGCGGTGCGGGCTCGCTGGTCGGGCCGGCCATCGGCGCGGGCGTATTCCTGCTGATGAAGCATTTCGTCTCTTCCCACACCCAGCACTGGCTGCTGGTGGTCGGCGTCATCTTCGTGGGTTGCGTCATGTTCTTTCGCCAGGGCATCTGGGGCATGTTGAAGCGGCAAGCGGGCGGGGGCGCCCCATGAGCCTGCTGCGCATCGAACACCTCAACAAGGCCTACGGTAGCCTTGTGGTCACCAACGACATCAATCTCGAAGTCGCGGCGGGCGAACGGCACGTCATCATCGGCCCGAATGGCGCTGGCAAGACCACCCTGATCCACCAGATCGGCGGACAGGCGCGGCCGGACACGGGACGCATCTGGATCGACGGCGTCGATGTCACCCGCCTCGACCCCGAACAGCGCGCGCAGGCCGGCCTCGCGCGCACCTTTCAGAAGAACACCCTCTTCCAGCGCCTCAGCGTCTTCGAGAATGTGCGCCTTGGCGTGCAGGCGCGCTTTGGGCGGACCTTCGACCTCTTCGCGCCCGTGCGCAGCCTGAGCGAGATCAACGAGCGCACCCATGCGACGCTGGCGAAGCTCAATCTGGGGGGCATCGCCCAGGAGACGCTCGCCAATCTCTCCTATGGCGACCAGCGGCAGGTGGAGGTGGCGGCCGCGCTGGCGGGCGACCCGAAGCTGCTCTTACTGGATGAGCCCACGTCAGGCCTTTCGCCAGCGGAGACCCGCGCCATGATTGACGTGATCAAAGGGTTGCAGACCCATATGGGCCTGATCGTGATCGAGCATGACATGGAAGTGGTCTTTTCCGTCGCTGACCGCATCACCGTTCTCTACTACGGCGCCGTGCTCGCCAGCGGTCCGCCGCAAGAGGTCGCCGCCAATGAGCGGGTGCGCGAAGTCTATCTCGGAGCAAGCCTCTGATGCTGCATGTGGCCGACATCCACGCCTATTACGGCCAGAGCCATGTGCTGCAGGGCGTGTCGCTGGAGGTGGGCAAGGGCGAAGTCGTTTCCCTGCTCGGCCGCAACGGCTCGGGCAAGACCACGACCCTGCTCACCATCATGGGCTATCTCTCCCCTGCTCCCGGCTCCATCACCTATGATGGCGTGGAGATCGGGGGATTGCCGCCCTATCGCATCTCGCGCATGGGGCTTGGCTTCGTGCCGCAGGAACGCGGCATTTTTCCCAGCCTGACTGTGCTGGAGAACCTGACGGTGGCCGCCCGTAGGGGCAAGCGCGGCGAGTGGACGCTGGAGCGCGTGCTGGGCCTCTTCCCGCGTCTGCGCGAGCGCGCCGCCAACCGTGGCTCGCAGCTCTCGGGCGGCGAACAGCAGATGCTCTCCATCGGCCGCGCGCTCCTGCTGAACCCCTCGCTGCTGATCCTCGACGAGCCCTCCGAAGGGCTCGCGCCGCTCATTGTGCAGGAGATCACCTCTATCCTGCATGAGGTGCGCGCTGGTGGTCTGCCGATCCTGATCGTCGAGCAGAATATCCGCGCCGCTTTCGCGGTGGCGGACCGGCACTATATCCTGAGTAAAGGCGCCGTCTGCTTCACCGGAACCACCGAAGAGCTTCGCAACAACGAAGCCATGCTGCATCAGCATTTGGGCGTCTGACAGACTCCGCCCGACCGGGAACGATGGCCTTCCGCATCGGTTGTAGGGGTCCCAGACACCAACGGAGGCGCGTCATGCCGATCAACACCAAAGACATCCACAATATGGAAGATCTCTTCGCCCATCAGCTTCAAAGCATCTATTATGCTGAGAAAGAGATCCACAAGGCTATGCCTAAAATGGCTGCAAAGATGAGCGACGCTTCGCTGCGCGCAGCTGTCGAGGGGCATCTAAAGGAGACCGACGCCCAGATCAAGAGGCTTGAGCAGGTGTTCAAACATCTGGGCAAACCGCCCCAAGCCGTCGCCTGCCCGACCATCGATGGAATGCTGAAGGCGGCGGGCGATGTGCTGCACAATCTCACTGACAAGCATGTGCTCGACGCAGCCATGATCGCCGCCGATCAGGCGGTGGAACACTACGAAATCACCTGCTACGGCACTCTGATCGCCTGGGCTCGCCAGCTCGGCCGACAGCCCATCGTGGATCTGCTGGAACAGACCCTGCAGGAAGAAAAGGCCATGGACAAGAAACTCACCAGCATGGCCGAAAGCAAGATCAACCGCCTCGCGGCTTGAGGGCGGGCGCCCGCTCCTTGCGAAGGCGGCGGGCGCCTCACCCGATGGTCTTGTCCCAGCGCAGCAGTTCGACCCGGTCATAGACCCCGTTGACCACGTAGGGGTCGGCGGCGTTGAAGCGCTCCACTTCCGCCAGATCCTCAGCCTCGAAAACCACCAGCGCGCCGCGCTTGGCGCCCTTGGCGTCTGTGTCGAACAGCGGGCCAGATTGCGCGATGCGCGCCATGCCGGAGCGCAGATGGGCGCGGTGGGCCTCGAACAGAGCCTTGCGTTGCTCGTCCTTGCCGGGGGCGTCGTAGGCGATGCGGGCGATGATCATGGGGGGCCTTTCGTCATTATCCAAGCAACACTGCAGAAAGACGATTGTCGGCGACAAATCAATCAACAAGCAGACCATTCCAAGACCGCCTGCATTGACCAAGCTGGAAATCTCCACTTTTCTGGCTTAAGGTCATAATTCGGTTTTCTTGTTCGGAAAGTGACGAAAACAGATGCATGCGGATCTCGTGAACAAGAATGAGGCCTTGGCGGCTCTCTGTCGCGAGTATGGCGTATCGCGTCTGGAGCTGTTCGGGTCCGCCGCCAGGGAGCGTGATTTGGACCCGCAGATCAGCGACCTCGACTTTCTGGTCGAGTTTACGCCAGACGCTACACTCTCGCCGCTCAAGCAATTCTTCGGACTAGCCCAAGACCTTGAAACGCTGCTGGGGCGCCACGTTGATCTCGTTGAGGCAGGCAGCGTCACGAATCCATTCGTTCAGGCCACGATCAATCGATCACGGGAGGTCGTCTATGGAGCGTGATCCCAGGGCTTTTCTATGGGACGCGCAGGCGGTCATTGCTATCCAGGAATTCACGCAGGGGATGAATTCGACGTCCTATGCTGACAGCGCTTTGGTTCGATCCGCCGTGGAAAGGCAATTTGAAATCATTGGCGAGGCTTTGAACCGACTGTCGAAAATATCGCCGGATTTGGCTCAGGAAATTCCCAACCTCCGTGAGATTGTCGGATTCAGAAATATATTGGTCCACGGATATGCGTCCGTAGATCATTGGCGAGTTTGGCAAATATGCGCAGAGCTAGCTCCTGAGCTCAAGTTAGTTGTTTCTGCATTGCTTGAAAGGCTTGGGGCCGATTAGGCGACCCAGCCGCCTCAACCCCCGAAAATCCAAACCGCATCACGCGGCACAGCGCACCAGACCTCGCCCGGCGCCAGTTGCGCTTCGCCATGAGCCTTCATGCTCAACCCGCCGCGCGACAGGCGATATTCCCAGGCGCTGCCCAGATAGAGGCAGGCGTCGAGCTGCATCTGCAGATGGTTGTCGCCGGGGCCGTCCACGATGCTGATGCGCTCGGTGCGCAGCACCGCCCGGGCCTCGTCGCCCAACGCGAACGGACGCGTCTCCCGCACCACGCCCTCAAGGGACCAACCCTCGCCGCCGATGGCGCTGGCACCCGTGCGCTTGCCCCGCAACACATTGTTGGCGCCCAGAAAGTCCGCCGCATAGAAGGTCGCGGGCTGGGAATAGATCTCGATGGGCGAGCCGGACTGGATGATGACGCCGCTTTCCAGCAGCAGCACATGGTCGGCCATGGCGAGGGCCTCGGCCTGATCATGGGTCACCATGATGGCGCAGATGCCCAGTTCCAGGATCAGCTTGCGGATCCAGTAGCGGGCGTCCTCGCGCAGCTTGGCGTCGAGGTTGGACAGCGGCTCGTCCATCAGCAGCACGCGCGGCTCATAGACCAGCGCCCGGCAGATGGCGACGCGCTGTTGCTGGCCGCCGGAGAGCTGGTCGGGGAACCGCTCGGAGAGATGGCCCAGGCCCAGCTTCTCCAGGATCGCCATGACGCGGCTGCGCGCCTCCTCCCCCACGATGCCACGCAGCTTCAGGCCATAGGCGACATTGTCGAAGACATTGCGATGGGGCCACAGGGCGTAGGACTGGAAGACGAGGCCGATGTTGCGCTTCTCGGGCGGCAGGGCGAGGCCGCGCGCGGCGTCCAGCACCACAGTCCCCCCGATCTCGATGCGCCCGCCCTCGGGCTGCTCCAGCCCCGCGATGCAGCGCAGCAGCGTGGTCTTGCCGCTGCCCGAGGCGCCGAGAAGAGCGACGATGGTGCCCCGGCTCGCCTCGAAGGAGGCGCCGCGCAGGATGTGCTGGCCGCCGAGCCATTTCTCGACGCTGGTGACGCTGAGGTCAGTCATGGATGCGCGCTCCAAGCCGCAGGGCGAAGCCGAGCCCCAGGGCGGT